>CAVFRH010000121.1:0-6528 GCA_963624695.1 bacterium | reverse complement strand
TGTCCATACTGTCCATGTCCGCCAGACTGCTTTTTATATTTTGAATCTACATCGGATTTTTTTCGAATTGTCTCACGGAAAGCTACTCTCGGTTTTTCAAGATCAATTTGTACCTTATAACGTTCCAGAAGCTTGCTTACAACGATATCCAGCTGCTGATCTCCGATTCCGTAGATCAAGGACTGTCTGTTTGCTGTATCATTCACCAGCTTTAAGGTGAGGTCTTCCTGAGCCATCTTTGCAAGCCCCTGAGCAATCTTGTCTATGTCCCCTTTATTTTTTGCTTTATAGGCTTTCTTTGTATACGGCTTTGAAATAGCAACCTGACCAAATGTAACAGGGTTTGCCTTTGTTGCCAATGTATCACCGGTCTTTACGCTATTCAGCTTTGCAATCGCCCCAATATCACCTGCCATAAGCTCTGGAACCTCAATTGCCTTTGAACCTTCCATAACATAGAGCTTATTGAGCTTTTCTTCTGTATCCTTGTCTACATCATAAAGAACATCTGTATTTTTAATGACACCAGAACAAACCTTAATCAGAGAATACTTTCCTAAGAATGGATCAACGATTGTTTTAAAAACAGATGCACTCTTTGATTTTTGGAAATCATAATCTGCATGAAATACATCATTGCTATTCTTATTCAAACCGGTTCTCTTTAAATGAGTTGGATCCGGGAAGAAAGAAATAATGTCATCCAGAAGATTTGTAACACCCTGCAAATTAATTGTGGAACCCATTCCTACCGGAACAAGAGTACCGTCTGCAACATTTGTTGCCAGGGATGCATAGATTTCTGCCTGTGAGAACTCCTCTCCTTCAAAATAACGATCCATAAACTCTTCACTGGTCTCTGCAACAGATTCCATAAGACTGTTTCTGTAGGTGTCACGATACTCTTCGCAATAATCCGGAATTTCACATTCTACCTTCTTGTCACGCTCCACATAACGGCGGCCTTTGTTTTTGATGATATTAACGTAACCTACAAATTTTTCGTTTTCACGAATCGGCATATAAACCGGTGCTATCTTCTTTCCGTAAAGATCCTGCAGCTGTTCCAGAACTTGACGATAGGAAACATTGTCAACATCCATATCTGTCACAAAGATGTATCTTGGAAGATTGTATCTGTCACAAAGCTCCCATGCCTTTTGTGTGCCAACCTGAACTCCGGCTTTTCCGGAAATAACGATGACCGCTGCATCTGCTGCTGCTGCTGCCTCCTCTGCTTCTCCTACAAAATCGAAAAAGCCTGGTGTATCCAAAACATTGATTTTAACTTTATCCCATTCGATTGGAAGCAAAGAAGTTGAAATGGAAAATCCTCTTTTTATTTCTTCTTTATCGTAATCACTTACAGTATTTCCATCTTCTACTTTTCCTACACGGCTGGTGATTCCAGAAAGGTAAGCCATAGCCTCTGCCAAAGAAGTTTTACCTACACCGCCATGTCCAAGAAGAACTACGTTTCTGATTCGGTCTGTTGTATATACCTGCATGTGTTAGTACCTCCAAGTCGTAAATTTCATATACTTTAGATTGTACTAAATTATGTCTATATAATCAAGTCTTTTTATGCTATTTATTGTATTTTTGCGATTTTTTATCTGTTTTTTTAGTAATTTTAACTATGTTACTTTGGAGCTCTATGCACTTTTATAAAAAAAGTCACAAAAGGCTGTGCACAAAGCACAGCCTTTTGTTTTTATAAGTAAGTTTGAAGGGGGGCTATTAAGCCTCTTTCTTGTTTGCCTTAACAAGCTCTGTAAGTTTCGGAACAACCTTGTTCAGATCTCCGACAATACCGTAATCAGCTACTTCGAAAATAGGAGCTGTCTCATCTTTATTGATTGCAATGATAAGATCAGACTCTTCCATACCTGCCAGATGCTGAATTGCACCGGAAATACCGATTGCGAAGTATACGTTTGGACGTACAGTCTTACCAGTCTGTCCAACCTGAAGATCCTTCGGCTTCCAGCCTGCATCAACAACTGCACGAGAGCAGGAAACCTGTCCGCCAAGAGCCTCTGCAAGATCTTCCAGAATCTTAAAGTTTTCAGGACTTCCAACACCACGTCCACCAGATACAAGGATCTTAGCATCCATGATATCAGCTACCTGGTTAACAGCCTTAACAACTTCAAGGATTTCTACATAATTGTGGTTTGGAGTAAATCCAGGATTGAACTCGATAACCTCTGCCTTCAGGCTGTCATCTCTGTCACGTCTCTGCATAACACCAGGACGTACAGTAGCCATCTGAGGACGGAATTCAGGACATGCAATTGTTGCAATTGTATTTCCACCGAATGCCGGACGAGTCATAAGAAGCTGATTGTGTAAGGATTCTTTTCCTGGAACTGGCTTGATCGGGAAGTCACCGATATCAAGGCTTGTACAGTCTGCAGTCAGTCCTGTATGAATACGTGCTGCAACTCTTGGGCCAAGATCACGACCGATCGCTGTTGCACCAATCAGTAAGATGTCAGGCTTATACTCTGCTACTGCAGAAGCAATGGCATGTGTATACGGCTCTGTTCTGTACTCTTTTAATTCCGGATCGTCAATAACGATAACTTTATCTGCACCATAAGCTGCAAGCTCATCTGCAAGATCCTTTACTTCACTTCCGATAACGATGGCAGCAACGAAAGTATCAAGATCAGCTGCTAATCTCTTTGCCTCGCTAACAAGTTCAATGGCAATACCATTTAATTTATTGTCAACCTGCTGAGCGAAGACATATACGCCTTTATATTCTTCTATATTCATGCTTTTCCACCAACCTTATCAAATAATATGTTTATCGAGTAATTTCTCGCAAATATACTTAGCAGCACCATCAGGATCAAGGTTATACTGTACCTCTCCTGCGCCTTTACGTACTTTATCGGAAGCTTTTGCGATCTTTGTAGGTGATCCCTTAAGACCGATATTGGAATCATCAACGCCTTCAAGGTCATCTCTGTTCCATGTAGTAATAGGAGCCTCCAGAGCGTCAAAAATTCCGCCCGGTGTCATGTAACGAGGCTCAGCTAACTCTGCAAGTGCTGTGATAAGACATGGCATTTTAGCTTTTACGATGTGATATCTGTCATCATACTGACGTTTAACAACAACGCTGTCTCCTTCGATTTTTAAATCCTGAGCATAGGAAATAATCGGCAGATCAAGACGCTCGGAAATCTGCGGTCCTACCTGAGCGGTATCGCCATCAATAGCCTGACGTCCGGTAATGATCAGATCATAATCCATTTTTCTTAAGCCGCCTGCAATTGTCTGGGATGTAGCCCAAGTATCTGCACCACCAAGTCTACGGTCTGTGATAAGAACTCCCTTATCAGCGCCCATAGCGATTGCTTCAACAAGAACATCTGTAGCCTTTGGAAGACCCATTGTTACAACAGTAACCTCTGCTCCATACTCATCTTTTAATCTTAAAGCAGCTTCCAGTCCGGCTTTGTCATCCGGGTTCATGATTGCAAGCATTGCAGCTCTATTTAATGTACCATCTGGATTAAAGGAAACACCGCCTTTAGTATCCGGTACCTGTTTGATACAAACAACAATTTTCACCTTATCTTCCTCCCGTTATTTCAATAAGTTAGCAGAAATTACCATACGCTGAACTTCAGATGTTCCTTCGTAGATCTCAGTAATCTTAGCATCACGCATCATACGCTCTACATCATACTCTCTGATGTAACCATATCCACCGTGAAGCTGTACAGCCTTGGTTGTAACTTCCATTGCAGTCTCAGCAGCATAAAGTTTAGCCATAGCAGCCTCTACTCCATAGCTTGTCTGTGTTGCTTTTGCTTTAGCAGCTCTATAAACAAGAAGCTGAGCAGCTTTTGTCTTTGTAGCCATATCTGCAAGCTGGAACTGAGTGTTCTGGAAAGCTGAAATTGATCTTCCGAACTGCTTTCTTTCTTTTACATATTTAATTGTTGTCTCAAGAGCACCCTCTGCAAGACCAAGAGCCTGAGAAGCAATACCGATACGTCCTCCATCAAGAGTATGCATAGCAATATTGAATCCTTTTCCCTTCTGTCCAAGAAGATTCTCTTTCGGGATACGACAATCTGTGAAAATTAATTCATAAGTTGCTGAACCACGGATACCCATCTTCTTCTCTTTTGTTCCGAAAGTGAATCCCGGTGTTCCTTTTTCAACGATAAATGCTGAAATCTCTTTCATCATTTTACCGTGTTTTTCAACCTTGCCTGTTACAGCAATGATTACATAAACATCGGCTTCATGTCCGTTTGTGATGAATACTTTGGATCCGTTCAGTACCCACTCATTTGTTGCTTCGTCAAAAACAGCCTTTGTCTGCTGTCCCTGTGCATCTGTACCAGCACCTGGCTCTGTAAGACCGAAAGCTCCAAGCTTCTCGCCCTTTGCAAGCGGAACAACATATTTCTGTTTCTGCTCTTCTGTACCATATGTTAAAATCGGGTCAATACACAGAGACGTATGAGCTGATACGATAACTGCGGTTGTACCACAAACTTTTGCTAACTCCTCAACGCAGATAGCATAAGTAAGGATGTCACAGCCCTGTCCGCCGTACTCCTTCGGTACAGGGATTCCAAGGAAACCATATTTAGCCATTTTAGCTACGGTCTCTGTTGGAAAATGTTCTGTTTCATCCACTTCTTGTGCCAGAGGCTTTACTTCATTTTCAGCAAAATCTCTGAACAAAGATCTGGCCATTTCATACTTTTTTTCTAATGTGAAATCCATTTTTTTTCCTCCAAACTCCCTTTAGTTACATTTATTTATTATTTTGAGTAATCATAGAAACCTTCACCAGTCTTGCGACCTAATTTTCCGCCTCTTACCATCTTTATAAGAAGTGGTGCAGGACGGAATTTCGGATCTTTAAACTCGTTAAAGAGAACTTCCATGATTGCTAAAACTACATCCAATCCTATAAGATCTGCCAGCTCAAGCGGTCCCATAGGATGGTTAGCTCCCAACTTCATAGCAGTATCAATACCTTCTACTGTTGCAAGGCCTTCTGAATAGATCATAATAGCCTCATTGATATAAGGAACCAGCAAACGATTTACAACAAATCCGGCTCCCTCTAAAACGCGAACAGGAACCTTTCCAATCTGCTTGGAAATTTCGATAATCTTGTCTGTAACTTCTTCTGGTGTATTGATACCAGGAATAACCTCGATCAGTTTCATTACAGGTGCTGGATTGAAGAAATGCATACCGATGGTTGCATGTTTCAGACCAGCTCCGATTTCAGTAATAGAAAGTGATGATGTGTTTGTTGCGAAGATACAATCTTCTTTACAAATAGTGTCAAGTTTTGCAAACAGCTCTTTTTTGATATCCATTTTTTCAATTCTGGACTCAACGATCAGATCGCAATCTGCTACATCTTCATCTGCTGCAGTTGTAGTGACACTTGCAAGTGCCTTGTCTGCTACTGCCTGCTCCATTTTTCCTTTTGCAATTCTTTTCTCAAAGAATTTAGCGATTTTTTCTTTTCCTTTTTGTGCTTTTTCAATGGATGTACCTACTAAAATTACATCCCATCCATCTGTTAATGAAAATACCTGAGCAATTCCATTACCCATTGTTCCTGTAGCACCATAAACTGCAACCTTCATACCTCTTACCTCCATATACCTTTAAATACCTTAATATATTATCAAAAAGTGCCAAAAACATTTTATCTGACTTACCGCCCGAGCTATGCAACAGCACAGCCCGGACAAATAAATCATTTGTTTAAGAACTCTTCGACTTTTCTTTTTTCAAGAAAGGCCTTCATTCCTTCCTTTTGGTCATAGCTTTCAAAGCAAGCTCCGAAAAGCTTCTCCTCTATCTCAACTGCCCCGTCTATGTCTGTCTGAAGACCATCATTCACAGCTTTCTTACAATTTCTTACTGCGATGGGTGCCTTCTTGGCTATGGTCATTGCAAGTTTTAAAGCCTCATTTTTCAACTCAGCAAGAGGATATACATGGTTTACTAATCCAATTCTGTACGCTTCATCAGCTTTAATATTCTTTGCACTGTAAATCAGTTCCTTAGCCATACCAGGGCCAACCAATCTGGCAAGCCTCTGTGTTCCGCCAAATCCGGGTGTGATTCCAAGACCGACCTCTGGCTGACCGAAAACTGCATTCTCAGAACAGATACGGAAATCACAGCTCATACTCAGCTCACAGCCACCGCCTAAAGCGAAGCCATTTACTGCTGCTATAACCGGTATCGGGAATTTTTCGATATACAGGAAAATGTCATTTCCAAGCTTTCCGAATTTTTCCCCTTCTTCCTTTGTTAATTCGCTCATCTGTGCAATATCTGCTCCGGCAACGAATGATTTTTCACCTGCACCAGTTAAAACGATACAGCGAACCTTTTCCAAATCTACACTTTCAAATGCTTCCTTAATTTCACTCAGCACCTGACTGTTTAAGGCATTCAATGCCTTCGGTCTGTTTATGGTAATAATACCAACCTTATCTTGTACCTCATATAATACAT
>CAVFRH010000120.1:0-6365 GCA_963624695.1 bacterium | reverse complement strand
AAACACATATTATCACTAATGTCCATGTTTTTAGTTACTTAAAGAAATCTCCTTTTTGTGATATCCTCGCTATGATAAAATTATATCGCATATTCGATCTACATCTTCTAAGGCAAGATCTGCATACAATGGTAATGTCAACACCCGAAGTGCCAAATGCTGAGCTACCGGAGTTTTTTCTACGCCAGCCGTTGGATAATTTCGATAGCATTCAAAGCTATTGGTTAAAGGATAAAAATACTTTCTTGCAAAAATATTTTTCTCTTTCAGCATTGAGAAAATTTCATTTCGCGTATATTTGTAATTATCAAAAACAACCGGGAAATAGGCATAATTGCTTTCAACATTTTCCTGCTTTTCGCAAAGTCGGATTCCATCAATACCAGAAAGTCGCTCCCGATAATGTTCTGAAACTCTTTTTCTCTTTGCAATTTCTTCATCTAAATGACGAAGGTTGCAAATTCCCATGGCGGCCTGAAATTCATTCATTTTTGCATTTCCGCCTACGAAACAAACCGACTCCGAACCATGTATCCCAAAATTTTTCTGGTCATTCAACAACTGAACCCAATCGTCACTTCGAAATGCAACAGCCCCTCCTTCTATGGTATTGAATACCTTAGTCGCATGAAAGCTAAACATAGAAGCATCTCCAAAACTGGCCGATGACACTCCTTTATATTTCACTGCAAATGCATGCGCAGCATCGTAAATTACCTTCAAGCCATATTTCCTTGCAATTTTATCAATTTCTTCTACATCACAAAGATTTCCATATACATGCACTGGTACAATGGCTGCTGTCCGATCCGTAATAAGATCTTCAATTTTTCTTACATCAATTGTGTAATCCCTGTCATTTACATCACAAAATACCGGTACTAATCCATTGCGAACGATTGCATGTGTTGTAGACGCAAAGGTAAATGGAGTAGTAATCACTTCACTGCCTTTTGGTAAGTTTAAAGCAGCGATCACATTTTCCAGAGCCAAATGCCCGTTTGTGTAAAGCGCAACATGAGGCATTTCGAAATATTGCTCTAACTCTGCCTGCAGCTGTTTGTGCTTTTCCCCCATATTCGTCAGCCATCTGCTGTCCCATATTGAACGAATTTCTTCTATGTACTCCTCTATATCCGGTATTGATGACCGAGTAACCAAAATTTTATCGTCCATTTATTATCCTCTAATCATATTAATTTTTGCTGCATTATCCATTCCTTCAAAGAAACAATCAATTACATCTTTTTCCTGAAGTGTAAGTTTTCTTCCCATTTTGACTTCTTCAACTTTTCTGTAAAAATGGTATGCAACTGCAACGTCTACATAAGCCAAACCGATTGCGTTGAAATATGTAAATTCTTCATCGTTTTCTCTGCCCGGTTTTAATTTATTAATAAGATCCGGTAAATCTGCATATATGTCTTTATCAGCCAGCAAGCCATCCTTATACATTCTTGCAATCGTAGGTGATCCTCTATGCTTCAAAGCTTCCCAATTATCACATACTATTTTAGAGGCCTTTGTGGGTACACTATATTCGTCTTCCCATCCGCCAACATGGCAGTAATATGCTCCTTTTTTTATTGCCTCTGCCCTCAGCAAAGGCTTTTGACAACTTACCGCTGTCACGATAATATCTGCATTTTTTGCCGCCATATCATAATCTCCATGGCAGCTTATAAATTTAACATCCGGATATTTTTCCCGCATAATGTTTATAAAATTTTCTTCACTTTTTTCCCTGCGCGATGCGACATAACAAACATCTATTTCCGGAAATGTGTGCTTCATGACGATAAAATGAGCCTTAGCCTGCTCTCCTGTTCCGATTGTTCCATATACATGACTGTTCTTTTTTGCCAGATATTTTGCAGCTATGGCTCCCATGCAAGCTGTCCGAAGTGCTGTAATTATAGTTCCTTCCATTACAGCAAAGGGAAATCCTGTTTCTATTTCAGACAAAACGATCAGTCCTGAAACATTTTGAACATTAAATTTACTTGGATTCGTCGGAAAAACCGACACCCATTTTACTCCGCATACTTTTTCATTGAATAATGTCGCCGGCATGCAATTTATTCTGCTTTGATTTTTTTTATCAAAAATCTGTGAAATCTTGTCCGGCAGCATAACCTTCCCTGATTTATAAGCAAGCATTGCATTTTCGATTATGGAAATTACATCATCAATATTTAGACAACCTGATTTTACGATATCTTCCTCGGAAATAAATTTAATCGCAATATGTGTATCCATTTCCAATCCTCCGCTATTGAATTCTTTCCGTGTCAAAATACTGATAAGTCATATTTCTTCCTTCTGAATCCAGCACGTTTAATGTTTTCTGAACATCATCAACCTTCTTTTTCAATTGTTCTGTTGTCTCACACAAAATGTCCACTTCTGCCATTCTCTGATTAACATTATATGTCCACTCAATTTGATCGCCTGCTTCACATCTTGGCTGTAAAGATACCACTGACGGATCATTTTTTACTTTTTCAAACCCTTCAAGTTTCTCTATCCTTCCAGCTGACAAGGTCGGAAACAACACTGCTGCTCTTTTTCCTTTGATCATGACACCATCTTCCGGAAGTTTTGTTTCTCCACAATTTCCATCTAATGCGAAGTGAATCATAGCTTCCATAATATCGATTCCGTGGACTTTTTCGTATATTTTTTCATAATCAACACCCGGGAAACGCAAGCCTGGGTCAAAGAATCGAAAAACGCCATTATCTTCAAACCCCTGCATAAAAATAGGACCATTTCGAAATCCCATCTTCTTAAACATTTTTACTACCTTGTCATGTGCATTTTCCAAATAGGTCTGTGTAAATCTAGATGGTGAAATTGCGCACGCAACAACCTTCTCCATATGTACTTCTTCCATGCCGCAATAGCTGTCCACTGTTCGGATCAGATACGCCTCTCCATCTATAAAAAAGTATGTCACCTGAAATTCATGTGCATCCTTCATATATTTTTCGATTAATATATCTCCATTCGAAGACTCTTTCTTTGCAAATTCGACTGCTTTTTTCAATTCGTCTATCGTATAGCAAACAGACTGTCCTCTTGAACCACGGCTGTCTACCGGCTTTACAAATACAGGATATTCAATCTTCTCATTCTTCACATCTTCTTCTGTATATTCCGGAATAACATCTACTCCACTTTCAATACACATATTCTTAAAAGCATGTTTATCTGTCATTTTATAGAACTGTTCTCTCGTGCCATAACAAGGCAGGTTTAATCTCTCACAAATTTGCTGATAGGGTCTTTGACAAGGATCGATATAGCCGCAAATTACACCATCTACTTTTTCTTTCCTGCACATTTCAACAATTCCGTCAATGTCTTTTATGTCATACATATAAGCCTTGTCTGCTAATTTCTTTGCTGCTGAGCTTTCCAGATAATCCGTGACAATGGTGTAAATCCCCATCTTTTTCGCTGCATTTACCAATTTAATTTGTTGTGGAGTCCCGCCTAAAATTAATATCTTCTTCATTCTTATATCCTGCTTTGCTTAATGCTTCCTTTTTTTCCGAATGTATGGTTTCACTGTTTCTACCAGATATTCAAACGAATCCAGCTTCAATAACTTTGATCCTAAAATATAAATGACTGCCCCAAGAGGAATCTGTATGCATAAGGTCAGCAGATCCGGCAACCCCAAAAACTTGATTGGGTATACGCAGGCACCCATTACAACTGCCAACAAAATCCCCGGAAGAATATCCTTCAACTGCTCCAAATATCCATAATTCAAGAGCTTCTTATTTGGCCAGGAATTTATAATCTGACACAGCAAACTATTAACCAGTAAGCTGTATGCCATAGCCATTACACCAAACCACATTGTTGAAAAAAGCAAAGCCATTCCAACAATTTTCTTTATAATTTCCAACTTTAAAAACAAGTCGCTTCGTCCCATTGCTTTGATTGCGTTTAAGTTTGCTGTATGAATCGGCCAAAATCCATATGTGATACAAAAAATTTGAAGATATGGAACTGAAGTCATCCACTTATCTGTCAACAACAAACGTATAACGATCTCTGCACATGCTGCAAGACCTATCACCACCGGCCAGATTACATAGCTATTTGTTTTTATCGCCCTTCTGGTCATTCCTTTCACTTTTCCCAGATCATCCTGGCTGGCTGAAATAACCGGCAACAAAATACTATCTATCGCAGAATTTACATTTGAAATAACAATATTGGGAAACTGTTTTCCCTTATTGTAATAAGCCAAATCTGCTGATGAATACATTTTACCGATAATTAGCTGCCGCACATTGTTGTAAAAAGTATCTAATAATGATGAGGCCAAAAGCTTCCATCCATAGGATGCAAGACCCTTCAATCTTTCCATCGAAAACACTGCTTTTGGTCTCCATTTTACAGTAATCCAAAGAATAATCGTATCCACGATCGTATTTGCAAGCTGCTGTGCAACCAATGCCCAGACACCGCAGCCCATATATGCCATTATGAGTCCCATTACTGCAGATCCGATTGTTCCACCTATTGTAGAAAAAAAGAAACGCTTAAATTGAAGTGTACGGGATACATATGCCTGCTGAACATTTTTCACACCCGAAATAATAATTGTAATGCATAGTACACGAATAATGGGGATTAGCTCAGAATCACCATAAAAATTTGCAATAAGAGGAGCGATTGCAAACATGATACCATACAAAATCAGGCAAACAACTATATTGAAATAGAAAACACTTGAAAAATCTATATCATCTGCATTTTTCTTTTGGATTAGGGCATTTCCAAATCCGCTGTCCACAAATACCTGAAGAATTGCGGTAAAAACAGTAACCAGTGCAATTGTTCCATATGCTTCAGGTGCAAGAAGACGAGCCAACACAATGGAAACTACAAAGGATACTCCCTGTGCTCCGCAGCGCTCAGCCAAGCGCCATAGAAAATTAGCTAATATTTTTTCTCTCTTCAATTATTCTCCTCCGATAATTCAGCAAAAGCTTTTTTCCATGTATTTGGTACAAATCCTTCTTTTATCCGTTCCTCTGTCAGCTTTCTTTCCTTTTCCTGCTCCGGAAATTTTTCAGCTAATTTTTCAAAGCTTATATTCTGCAATTGGTCTGTTGTTAAATAAGGCAAGCTTTCCATATCAAAAATCTGTTTCAGTAAGCCATTTTTGTTAAACACAAACTTTTTATTGAAATAAAGAAGCGGCGTTAAATTTCCCAATGCTGCACTGCCCACCTGATCAAACGCAGCAATATCCACTGAATTCAATAAAGCGAGATACTCCTCCATCGATAAAAAATTCTCTATTATATCCAACTGCTCTTTCTTGAAGTGCTGCACAGCGTACGACTTCACTTTGCTTATATACTCTGCATCGCCATAGGACAAAATCAAAACAATCTGTATCGGTTCTTCTGATAAATGCCGAAGTGCCTCTAAAATCTCTATATGATGCATAATCGGACTTCCCGAATGAGCCACCATAACCCGAAGCAATCCATGATTCGATTTTTTCTCTAACGCTTTCTTGTATAACTCTTCCAATCCTTTTTGATAGCTATAGTTCAAAAGGAATGTTTTCATGTTTCCATATCGTTTTTTTATCAATATGTCGTCATAGCGAAATCCTGTTCCAATTGCGTAAAACTGGTTGATTTTCTTCACATATGACTTGTCCAACATATGCCTTGCAACGTTTTTCAGACTATTTTTTCCATCTGGTTTTTCCAGTATGTCATGTCCCCATTCTCTCCAAATAATCTTTTTTGCAATACTTTTCTTTATCTGAATCACTTCATACTTTTTTAGATTCAGAGCATGTATAAAAATCCAATCCGCTTTTTTTCCAAAATGGTTTATCATTTTTACTTTGTTCTCTGAAGAAAATGTTATATTACCTTCGTACGCACTTAATGAATCATATACATTTTTATATGGTGTCAAAAAAAATTGCTCCGAGCTGTCAAAACCTAATTCTTTGCTGTTCAGCATTTGAAATAATTTTTTATTAAATTTCGTTTCATTATGCAATAGTATATGCAAATATTTCATCTATGTCTCTTCCCTACTGCCCTTCTGTCTCACAAGCTTCAAGTGATTTCTTTGCAATTGCACTGTACAAATAAATATCCGTCTTCTCTGACTTTGCCTGCTTCAGCATTTCTTTGTATTCATCTGTCCATTTTAATTTTTCGATTTCATCTCTTATTGTATCTTTTGATATTTCACTTACAAAAGCACTGTTTCCACCATTATCGACATGATCCATTCCAGGCCACTGTCTAAACACCCTCGGCAGTTTGCTTGCACAGGCCTGCTCCCACAATACCGAATGCTGCCCCGGA
>CAVFRH010000119.1:0-4177 GCA_963624695.1 bacterium | reverse complement strand
ATTGTCTTCCTATGGAAATCCCCTCCCTGAATATCACCAAACACGAGGAATAACAGCCCTTAATTCCGCGTGGTGGGTGTGTATTAGTCTTATGTCTCACATTATACTTGAAGCATTAAGAAACAACAACGTCAATTATCTGAAAGAGAGGTAAACATGAGAAAATTAAGAAGTGATTGCACAGTAGGAACTGCAGAAAAGAAATTAGGCCTTCCAGCCGGCTCTTTTCGAAATAAGAATGGTCGCGATACAAGAAGTGATAAGAAGATAGGAACCATTCGCAAAGAGGCTAGGAAATAGAATTATGGAAAATACTCCTGAATTGCCATATCCAGGGGAAATTTTCAGACAGCATTTATTGCTGGATATTCAGTAAGTAAAGATATCCAACGATAGAAACGACTCGATATTGGTAAGGAGGGAGCAGCAAGTATGAACTATTTAGTGATTGATTTGGAAATGTGCCGTGTGCCAAGAGATTTCCGCAGTAAAAATTATAAATACGCTAATGAGACGATTCAGATTGGAGCATTGCTTCTGGATGACGAGTTTAAGAGAATCGGAACTCTTAGCCAGTATGTATGTCCAGAGCATGGTGTGATTGATCCATACATTCAGAATCTTACGGGAATTAGTAATGGGCATGTGAAAAAGGCACCAAAGATTCAGGAAGCATTGATTCATTTGATTAACTGGATTGGAGAACGGGAGTACAAGGTATACGCTTGGAGCAGTACGGACAGGGATCAGATTATGCATGAGGTAAAGGTAAAACATATAGAGGATGCGCGAATTAATGCATTTATGGAAGAGAATCGCTGGATTGACTATCAGGCAGTGTTTTCCCGAAGATATGAATTCGACAGATGCCTGAGCTTGCAGGAAGCTTTGGAAAGAGCTGACGTTGAGCCGGAAGGAAGATTTCACGATGGCCTTGATGATGCGGTTAATACAGGATATCTGATCGAAAAGCTAGAAATGAATCCAGACTTTCAGTTGGTAAGCTATGAAATACCGGAGAAAGATAAGGCAGATTGTTTCTATTGCCTTGGAGAACTGTTTACAGGATTGAATCTGCAATTCGCATAGAAGGGTGATAATGCGACTTCACAATTCGTGAAGTCAGTAATCTGCAGTGACAGATATAATGTTACATAGAGGTACTGTATTTAACAGGATTGCAATGCCAGATTGGCTTGTAAATATGAAGGAGAGAAAAAGATGAAGAAGAAAAGATTGATTCCGGTTGTTGCATTGGCAATTGTAATGAGCATGAGTTTGACTGGCTGCAAAAGCAGCGACTACAAAAAAGGTGTGGAATATCAGGAGTCAGGTGACTATTCCGGTGCACTGGAAATGTACAAGGGTATCGAAGGATATGAAGATTACAAGGATACCGCAGAACGTGTGGAAACATGTGAGGCTATGGTAGCTGCAATTAAGGAGTATGATGCAGCAAAATCAGATCTTGAAGAGAAGAATACAGAATTGGATTCCCTGATCAGTGATTCTGAAACACTTGTATCAGAGGGAAAAACAGCTTTAGATGAAACACTAACTCCGGCATTGGAAACCAGTATTTCTGAGACAAAGACTGTTAAACAGGAAGTGCCGGATAGACCTGATACAGCAGAAGATATTTTGGCTACAGTAGAAAGTATGAAAGCTGTGGATTATACGGATGCCATGACAAAGTTAAGCGATAGTAAGGCGGCTTTGGAAAAGAGCATCAAGCAGTATGAACTGGTAGACAATCCGACAGAGGAGTATGTAATTGAATGCCTGGGTAATGTAGAGCATGTGGCAGAGATTTCAGCTGTAACAGAGGATAATGATCCGAATGGCAACCTGAATAAGCCGGGAGGATATACAGCAACAGTTTATTATTCAGATGACAGAATCTCTTTGGACAGCTCTGTTTATGGAACATCTGTTATTGATCAGGGAACAGATGGTGGTGGTGCCATCGAAGTATATGCGACAGTGGAGGATGCAGAAAAGCGAAGGGATTATCTGGCAACATATGATGGTGGCATCTTTGCTTCAGGAACACATACTGTAATTGGAACAGTTCTTGTGCGTACATCAAATGAGCTGAAGGCATCAGAACAGCAGGATATGGAGGCAAAATTAATTGCTGCACTGACTTATGTTGAATAGGAAAATGCCGATAATAAGAGTATGAGCCAATAGATTCTCATAGACGTAATAATTGCTGGACCGGTCAGAGTATCAGAATCAGGTAATGGTTTGGTATTCTGGCCGGATTTTCTTTTGTTTCAGAAAAGTCGCAAAAAAAACAAGTCCTTTAAAGAAAGCCACAGACAGAAAACATGCTGTAAGGCTGGAAAGGATTTGTTTATGAAGAAAGCGACAAAAAACTGGAACAAAATAATTGGAGAAAATATTCGAAGATGCCGAGTGGAACATCATGAAACGCAGCTTGAATTGGGAGAATATCTGGGATATGAGCCAACAACAATTGCAAATTATGAGAGAGGAGACCGACTGCCGGATCTGGTAACGGCCTATAGAATTGCAGAGCATTATGGGATTAAGGTGGATAATCTGATGCGGGAAGATGGAGAAGAGTGAAACAGAAATTCTCTGAAAGGGTCACAGGAAAATTACAGAAATGTGCGTATTAGACAATAATCGTCTAGGAAAACATTTATGATTTGTTTATAATATAACCAAAGGCTAAAATGAGGGAGATGAGGAGAATATGAAAAAGGACGAAAGAAGACAAAATAAGAGAAGACGCCCATTAAAGGCGTTGATTTCAGTAATCGTTTTGAGTATGGCATTAAGTCCGGTTAATGTATTTGCAACAGAGAATGAATCAAATACCGATAACGAACAAAAACATTATTTTAGATGTGCCCATGGATCTAAACAGCTCAATTATTATGCGGGAACTGAGCACATTATATGGCATGCTGGGAAGTCCTGATTACGAAAATGAGTTTAATCTTGCAGTTCTAACAGACAAGATTAGTCAGAAGCTGGAGATTTATGCTCAGGTTTGGACAGTAAGAGATGTTGGGAATACGGTTCAGATGGAAAATGGAATTCAGCACAGTAAGCAGGGGATTGCCCTGGCACAGGAAATTATCGAATTTCTAGAAGAAGATGAAGGATGTGCAGAGACGTTTCCTTATGAGACTATTGAACGGTTGAGCGAAGAGTGGAATCTGTAAACAGTCAGAATTCAGCAATGATTGCAGATTTATAAAAGAATTTGTTTTGCGGCAAGCTAAGAGAATGCATCTCTATGCTTGCCTGAGGGAGAGAGGAAGAAAGGTATGGCAGAGATTATAAAACAGGAAGCTGGTGCAGTGGCATACAGGCAAGAGAGCAATAACTTGCTCAAAGCAACAGAAAATATGCTGACAGATATACGTTCCATCGCATCTGATAAAAAAGTCAGAAGTGTGCCGATTGCATCATTGGCGGCTCTGGGTGGAAGTGCGGCGTCCTTATCACCGGCACTTCGAACGGTGACAGAAACGATGACGGTCAATGCCCAGGGATTATATACATTGGCAAATGAATCTGTTGGAGATGCATTAAAGCTGGCAAAGGATGGCAATTTCTGGGGCGCCTTTAAGACGGCAGAAGGGAAGTCAAAGTTTGCCAAATTGCGATCGGCAGGGCCATTATCAGCATCATCCACAACAACTATACCGGTAGATCCGGCAACAATGATGATGGCAGTTGCATTGTATTCTATTGAGAAAAAACTGGGAGATATCGAAGAGATGCAGAAGCAGATTCTCTCTTTCCTGGAGATTGAAAAGGAATCTGAGATAGAGGCGGATGTTCAGATGCTGACTAATCTTATTCGAAACTATAAGTCGAACTGGGATAATGAGCATTTTGTGGCCAGCAATCATAAGCTAGTGATAGATATCAAGAGAACTGCGCTGAAGCATATGAATAGCTTTCAAAAAAATACAAAAGCTGAAATGTCAAAGAAACCGTTTCTGGTAGATCAAAATAAGATGAAAAGTATTTCCACGGATCTGAAAAAGAAATTCGAGTATTATCGACTGTCTCTGTACACCTATTCACTGGCTTCCTTGCTGGAAATTATGCTTAGCGGCAATTTTAAGGAAGAATATATTACCGGAATTAAGGCTGAAATAGAAAAGTATACAGCAGAATACAGGCTTAT
>CAVFRH010000118.1:0-17705 GCA_963624695.1 bacterium | reverse complement strand
CGCACGACAATTTAATATACAGTGTATCACCCGGAAGGGTTGATATAGATTTAAGAAATTTATCGAAGAGATCGCACTCTTTTATAGATTCCTTTTTTGTTGGTATTTGTACTTTTTGAAGAAAACAAAAAAGCCTGTCAACCCTCATAAACAAGGATAGACAGGCTAAAAAGAAAGCTGCTAACCGGAATTGAACCGGTGACCTCATCCTTACCAAGGATGCGCTCTACCGACTGAGCCATAGCAGCAATTGCTAACAGAAATGAATTTTAGCAAAGAAAAGGAATTTTGTCAATTGATTTTTTGTAAAAAATAAAATTAGAAACACATTGTGAAAAAAGCTGTGAAATATTGGTAAAATTTGTGCAATATTTGATTGAACGAAAGATGTTTTTTATGCAAAAGTGTGATATAATACAAAAGGTAGAGACATTGCACATAAAAAACCACTAAAAAGACAAAAAAATCAGTGAAAAATGTAACAATGTTTCGGTGCAAAAGTTGGTTTGACGAGGTGAGGCAGTTAATGATCAAAAAAGAAATGATAGCGATGCTTTTAGCAGGCGGACAGGGAAGCAGACTTGGAGTACTGACAGATAAGGTTGCGAAGCCGGCAGTTGCTTTCGGCGGGAAATACAGAATCATTGATTTTCCTTTGAGTAACTGTATTAATTCCGGAATCGATACAGTAGGTGTATTGACCCAGTATCAGCCATTAAGACTGAATTCTCATATTGGAATCGGAATTCCGTGGGATTTGGACAAGAGCATCGGAGGAGTTCATATACTTTCTCCGTATGAAAGTAATTATGGTAATGGCTGGTATATGGGTACAGCAGATGCTATCTACCAGAACATGACATTTATGGAAGAATACAATCCGGAGTATGTGGTTATTCTTTCAGGAGACCATATCTACAAGATGGATTATCAGCTTATGCTGGATTATCACAAGGCAAATAAAGCAGATCTTACGGTAGCCTGCATGACAGTACCGTGGGAAGAGGCAAGCCGATTCGGCATTATGATCGCAGACGAATACGGAAGAATCACCGAATTTGAAGAAAAACCGGAAAACCCGAGAAGCAATCTTGCATCCATGGGTATTTACATTTTCAGCTACAAAGTATTAAAAGAAGCTTTGGAAACACTGAAAAATACAGAGGAACTGGATTTTGGAAAACATGTGCTTCCGTATTGTAGAGAAAACGGAAAGAGAATCTTTGCTTACGAGTTCAGTGGTTACTGGAAGGATGTAGGAACACTGGATTCCTATTGGGAAGCAAATATGGAGCTGGTGGACCTTATTCCGGAGTTCAATCTTTATGAAGAATTCTGGCCGATCTACACCAGTATAGAGACCATTCGGCCACTCTACATAGGAACGAGTGCAAAAGTAGAACGTTCCATGATAACAGCGGGATCAGAGATACACGGAGATGTATACCGAAGCGTTTTGGGCTTTGGAACAGAAGTGGGCAAGGAAACTACAATCAGTGAATCCGTTATCATGAGCAATGTAAAAATTGGAAAAAATTGCCACATTGAAAAAGCGATTATAGCAGATGGTACCGTTATCGGGGACAATGTTTATATTGGAGTAGGAGAGTTGGCTCCGAATGAAGTGAAACCGAAAATATACAAAGACGGAATTGCCACAGTTGGCGAAAACTCCATTATACCATCAAATGTAACAATAGGCAAAAATACAGCGGTCTATGGTGTTACTACTGAGAAAGACTATCCAGATGGGCAGCTGCCTTCCGGCGGATACTTAGTAAAGGAGGGCAAGTGATATGAGAGCCTTGGGTATTATTTTAGCAGGTGGAAATAACAGCAGAATGCGCGAGCTTTCAAACAAACGTGCGATTGCTGCAATGCCAATGGCAGGCGGATACAGAGCAATCGACTTCACCTTAAGCAGCATGACAAATTCCGGAGTTGGAAAGGTAGCAATTCTTTCCCAGTTCAATTCCAGATCCTTAAATGAACATTTGAATTCTTCGAAATGGTGGAATTTCGGTCGTAAGCAGGGTGGTATGTATTTGTTTACACCAACTCTTACAAACAATAACAGCTGGTGGTACAGAGGAACAGCAGATGCCATTTACCAGAATGTTGACTGGCTGAAGCGGAGCCACGAGCCGTATGTAATCATTGCTTCCGGAGACGGAATTTACAAAATGGACTACGCAAAGATGCTGGAGTTCCATATTTCAAAGGGTGCAGATGTAACGATTGCAGCCACAAACTATAAGGGAGATCCCAGACGATTTGGTATTTTGAAAACAAACGAGGACGGAAAGATCCTGGAGTTTGAAGAAAAACCTATGGCCAGTGATTCGAATCTGGTTTCCATGGGAATTTATATCATACGCCGCCGCCTTCTGATTGAGCTGATTGAGCAAAGTGCTTTTGAAGGAAGATACGATCTGGTAAAAGATATCTTTATCCGATACAAAAATCTGAAGAGAATGTATGCTTATACGGTAGATAGCTATTGGGAAAATATTTCAACCGTAGAATCCTATTACAAAGCAAATATGGATTTTTTGGATCCGGAAGTGAGAAATCATTTTCTGAGAGATGATCCAATGGTTTATTCCAAGGTTATTGATGCACCACCGGCAAAATTTAATCCGGGCAGTCAGGTAAGCAACAGTATTGTAACCAGCGGAAGTATCGTAAATGGTGAAGTAAGAAATTCGGTAATTTTTAGAAACGTTTTCATTGGCAAGAATTGTATTATAAAAGATTCCATTATATTGAACGACGTATATATAGGCGATAATTCGCATATAGAGAATTGTGTTGTAGAAAGCAGAGGAACAATTCTCCCGAATTCTTTCTATTTCGGAGAAAGCGGTGTGAAGGTTGTAGTAGAGAGAAACAACCGCTATGAGCTCTAAGGAGGATTGTTTTATGAAGATCACTGATATCAGAATGCGTAAGATGTTAAATGATACAAAAATGAAAGCAGTGGTATCGATTACCATTGATGAAGAATTTGTAATACATGATATCAAGGTCATTGAAGGAGAGAAGGGCTTGTTTATAGCAATGCCCAGTCGTAAGTCAGCTGATGGGGAGTACAGGGACATTGCACATCCCATCAAACCGGAAACGAGAACGTTTCTGCAGAAATTGATTTTAAGTGAATATCAGAAGCAGGAGATTGAGACAGCATAATGGATTTTAAATTACCGGAAGCTTTTTTGGAAAATGTAAAAGAGCAGCTGGGAGAAGAATTCCCACGGTTTCTGGAAAGCTACGAGATAAAGGGACGAAGAGGAATTCGAATTAATAGTTTAAAAACAACAAAAGAAAAAATAAAGGAACAGGCTCCATTTCATATGGAGCCTGTTCCTTGGGTTGAAAATGGATTTTTTATAGACCAGGAGGACGATCCGGCCGGTCACCCATTTTACAGGGCTGGATTGTATTATATTCAGGAACCCAGTGCCATGACTCCGGCTGACAGACTGAAGATAAAGCCGGGAGAAAAGGTTTTAGATCTTTGCGCAGCACCCGGAGGAAAAGCAACAGCCCTGGCGGCAAAGTTAAAAGGAGAGGGGCTTCTTGTTGCAAACGATGCCAGTGCTTCAAGGTGCAAGGCGCTTCTTCATAACCTGGAGCTGTTTGGAGCCGGAAATATTGTAGTAACAAATGAACTGCCTCAGAGACTGGAAAAAAAATTTCCGGAATATTTCGATAAAATATTGGTGGATGCCCCCTGCTCTGGAGAGGGAATGTTTCGAAAGGAACCGGAGGTAATCGGCAGCTGGAGTCCGGAACGTGTAGAGTTTTTTGCAAAACAGCAAAGAGAAATCCTATCCAGTGCGATTGGTATGCTGAAACCGGGAGGACTTCTTTTGTATTCCACCTGCACCTTTTCGAAAAAAGAAAATGAAGGAAGTATAAGCTTTGCTTTGGAACAATTTCCGGAAATGGACCTGCTTGAGGTGAAAGGTTATGAAGGATTTTCGAAGGGAGTGCCGCTTTGGGGAAACGGAGAGGAAAGACTTTCGAAGTGTGTTCGGATTTGGCCCCATAAAATGGAGGGAGCAGGACATTTCCTGGCTTTGATGAAAAAAAGTGGAGAAGCAGAGCAGGAAAAAAGAGAAAAAGTCAAGAAAAAGGCAAAAAGACAAGAAGGCTATAACAAAGGATTCAGTAAAGAAGAACAGAGCGTTATGGATGACTTTCTGAAACTTCTTGGAAGCAATATAAAAAAAGAAGACCTGGAAAACAGAGGAGGAAAGGTCTATATGATGCCTTTTGAAAAAGAAATTGCTCAGGGCATAAAGTTTTTACGCTGTGGACTCTATATGGGAGAATTAAAGAAAAAAAGATTTGAACCGAGTCAGTCTCTTGCACTTTGGGAAGGGGTGGGGAATTTTGCACACTGCCTGAATTTAGAAGTGGAAGATCCCAGAGTAGAAAATTATATGAAGGGTGAAAATCTGCAGCTGACAGAGCAGGAGGCAGGTACGGAAAATGGCTTTTATCTGGTGAAAATATCTGGCTATCCGCTTGGATTCGGAAAGAAGGTTGGAGAAATCCTGAAGAATAAATATGTGCTGCTGCGTTGAAAAATTTCGAAATGTGCAAGAAAAAATTAAAAAGTATTTCACAAATGTTACGAAAAAATAAAAAAACTTTTCAATTCTATATTACTATGCTAGAATAGCGGGAGAAAAACACTAGCAAGAGGTAATTTATGCAGAAAAGGAAAAAGATAAATATTGCCACAGCCATGTGCATGGCAGCAACTTTGGCACTTTCGCTTCCTGTATATGCTGACAATACCCAGGAACAGATTGACTCGCTGACAGAGCAAAGCAACGAGACAAAGAGCAATCTGGTCAGTGCAGAAGAAAGAATCGCAGCTCTGGAAACTCAGAAGGGAGATACGCAGGCTTATCTTACAGAGCTGAGCAATCAGTTGACAGAGCTGTCTCAGGAAAGAGAGGCGCTTGAGCAGCAATACGAAGAAAAGCAGGCAGAGCTTTTGAATGCTCAGGAAGAACTGGAGCAAGCAAAAGAGGAGGAAGAAAGCCAATATCAGGAGATGAAGCTGCGAATCCAGTATATTTACGAGGAAAGCGTGAATGCCGGAATGCTGGAAGCAATTTTTTCAGCAGACAGTTTTACAGATTTTTTGAATCGTGCCGAGGCAATGAGCCAGATCAATCAATACGACAGAAAAATGCTGGAAGCATACGGAAATGCCGTTACGGAGGTTGAAAATAAAGAAGCACAGCTGAAGGAAGAGCAGGAAAATATAGCAGCTTTAAAGGAAGAACAGGAGCAGCAGCAGGAAAATACGCAGGCGGTATATGAAAGCTCCTATCGGGAATTTGAGGCATGTGTAGCGAGTCTTTCCGATACTCAGGGTCAGCAGGCTCAGCTGATCGCACAGATTCAGGCCCAGGATGAGCAAATGAATCAGCTGTTGGTGCAGAAATACGCAGAGGAAGCAGCCCAACAGGAAGCAGCCCGTCAGGCGGCACAGCAGGCAGCAGCAAACACTATTGTAAATGAAAGCAGCGAGGCAGAGCAGACAGAAGCCGCTTCACAGGCAGAGCAGGAGGAAAGTCAGGTTCAGCAAAGTCAGTCGCAGCAGGAACAGCCACAGCAAAGTCAGTCAGATACGGGAAACTCATCTCAGGAAAGTGGTTCTCAAGAGAGTAGCTTACAGAATAATACACAGGAAAATCAGAGTGGAGGAAATCTTAGCTATTTAGGAAACTTTACCCTGACTGCTTATTGCTCCTGCGAGAAGTGCTGTGGAAAATGGGCAGCATATGCCGGAAGTACAGCAAGCGGGGCAAAGGCCACCCAAGGAGTTACGGTTGCAATGGGAGGTGTTCCTTTTGGAACACAGCTTTCCATCAACGGCCATATCTATACTGTACAGGATCGTGGAACTGCTTATGGACATGTTGATATCTATTTCAGCAATCATGCAGATGCCAGTGCCTTTGGACTGCAGCATGCAGATGTTTATCAAGTGAATTAAGAAAAAAGAAGCCGGAAACCGTAAATGGTTTCCGGTTTTGACATATGTGGAAAGATTGGTTAAACTGTCAGAAGAATCAGTTTAAGGAGAAAACTATGAAAAAATCATATGATTATCTTATAGTAGGTGCCGGCTTATTTGGTGCGGTATTTGCACATGAAGCCAAGAAAAAAGGGAAAAAATGTCTTGTCATAGAGAAAAGACCAAATATAGGTGGAAATGTCTATACAGAAAAAATAGAGGGAATCAATTTTCATAAATACGGAGCGCATATTTTTCATACCAACAACAGCACAGTGTGGGAATATGTAAACCAATTTGCGGTATTCAACCGTTTTACAAATTCTCCGGTGGCGAATTACAAAGGGGAGCTGTATTCTCTTCCCTTCAATATGTACACCTTCAATAAAATGTGGGGAGTGCAGACACCGAAAGAGGCGGAAGAAAAAATAGAAGAGCAAAGAAGAGAAATTAAGGGCGAACCAAAAAATTTGGAGGAGCAGGCAATTTCTCTGGTAGGACGGGATATTTACGAAAAGCTGATTAAAGGATATACGGAAAAGCAGTGGGGCAGAAAGTGCAGTGAGCTACCGGCCTTTATCATTAAAAGGCTTCCGGTAAGACTGACGTTTGACAACAATTACTTTAATGCACTTTACCAGGGAATCCCGATAGGCGGATATACAAAAATGGTAGAAAATATGCTGGAGGGAATCGAGGTTCGGCTGAATGTGGATTATCTTGAAAAGAAGGAAGAATATAACAGCCTGGCAGACAAAGTAGTCTATACCGGTGCAATCGATGCATATTTTGCATATGAACTTGGAAATCTGGAATACAGATCCGTCCGCTTTGAAAATGAGATCCTGGATATTCCAAATTTTCAGGGAAATGCTGCAGTGAATTATACAGATGCAGAAACACCCTGGACCCGCATTATAGAGCACAAGTGGTTTGAATTCGGAAAGGACGAAGAGGGCAGAGAGCTTCCTAAGACGATTATCAGCCGTGAGTACAGTTCAGAATGGAAAAAAGGAGATGAACCTTATTATCCTGTAAATGATGAAAAGAACGGTACACTTTACACAAAGTATAAGAAACTTGCAGAGCAGGAAAAAAATATAATTTTCGGTGGAAGACTTGCCGAATATAAATATTATGACATGGATGCGGTAATCGCTTCTGCGTTGGAATGCTGCGAAAAAGAGCTGAATTAAGCAAAAACAAAAGAAAATAAAAAACAAAAACCCTTCTGAAATTTTTCTTGACAGAGGGGTTGTTTTGTTGTACATTTAGGATTGCGTTATTATGGAAAGTAGGTCTTTGTCCCTTTTTAAAAATAAACAAAAAAAAGAGAATACAGACCTTTTGTTTGTAACTATCAATTAATATTATACACGTGTAAGAGGTAAAACGTCAATGGAGAAAAACAGGATACGCCCTATTGTCACCGGTAGAAACAGCTCTCGAATGACCTACCAGAGACAAAAAGAAGTACTTGAGATGCCTAACCTTATAGAGGTACAGAAGGATTCCTACGATTGGTTCCTTCGGGATGGACTGAAAGAAATTTTTGAAGACATTTCCCCGATCGAGGATTATGCAGGGAAGCTGAGTCTTGACTTTTTGGATTTCACCCTGTGTGAAGATGACGTTAAGTATTCGATAGAAGAATGTAAGCAGCGAGATGCTACCTACGCCGCTCCTTTGAAGGCAAAGGTACGTCTTTTCAATAAAGAAAAAGATGAGATAACAGAGCACGAGATTTTCATGGGTGACCTTCCGCTTATGACAGCAACAGGAACCTTTGTTATAAATGGTGCGGAGCGTGTTATCGTCAGCCAGTTGGTGCGTTCCCCGGGCATTTACTATTCTTATACACACGACAAAATCGGTAAGAAGCTGTATACAGCAACTGTAATCCCGAACCGTGGTGCATGGCTTGAATACGAAACTGACTCAAATGACGTTTTCTATGTAAGAGTTGACAGAACACGTAAAGTTCCGATTACTGTACTGATTCGTGCACTTGGAATCGGAACGGATGCACAGATCAGAGAGCTTTTCGGTGACGAGCCAAAGATCGAGGCTTCTCTTTTGAAGGATGTTTCCACAAACTATCAGGAAGGACTTTTAGAGCTCTATAAAAAGATCCGTCCGGGTGAGCCGCTGGCAGTGGAAAGCGCAGAGAGTCTGATCAATGCAATGTTCTTTGATGCAAGAAGATACGATCTGGCAAAGGTTGGACGATACAAATTCAACAAAAAGCTTGCTTTGAGAGGCCGTATTGCCGGATTTGAGCTTGCAGAGGATGTTGTAAATGTTGAGACCGGTGAGATCATTGCCGAAAAAGGCACAAAGGTAAGCAGAGAGCTGGCAGACGAGATCCAGTATGCAGCAGTGCCTTATGTAATTATGTCTACAGAAGAAGGAAGACAGGTAAAAGTTCTTTCAAACCTTATGGTAGACATTACAAAGTATGTGAAAGACATAGATCCGGAAGAGCTTCATCTTACAGAGAAGGAAGTATACTACCCGGTATTAAAGGAAATTCTGGATGAATATTCCGATATAGAGGACATCAAGAGCGCCATTATCCGCAGAGGACACGAACTGAATCCGAAGCATATCACAAAAGAGGACATCTTAGCTTCCATCAATTACCACATGCACTTTGAGCATGGACTTGGAAACGGAGATGACATCGACCACCTGGGCAACCGTAGAATCCGCTGCGTAGGTGAGTTGCTTCAGAACCAGTACCGTATCGGTCTTTCCAGACTGGAAAGAGTCGTTCGCGAGCGTATGACAACACAGGATGCAGATGTGATTACACCTCAGTCCCTGATTAACATAAAACCGGTTACAGCAGCAGTGAAGGAGTTCTTCGGTTCTTCCCAGCTGTCACAGTTCATGGATCAGAACAACCCGCTTGGAGAGCTGACACATAAGCGTCGTCTTTCCGCCCTGGGACCTGGTGGTCTGTCTCGAGACAGAGCCGGATTCGAGGTTCGAGATGTACATTATACCCATTATGGAAGAATGTGCCCGATCGAGACTCCTGAAGGCCCGAACATCGGTCTGATCAACTCACTTGCTTCTTATGCCCGAATCAATAAATACGGCTTTATTGAGGCACCTTACAGAAAGATCGATAAATCAGAAGATCCGCTGAATCCGAGAGTAACGGATGAAGTTGTTTACATGACTGCAGACGTAGAGGATGAATACCACGTAGCACAGGCGAATGAGCCATTGGATGCAGAGGGACATTTCATTCATAAAAATGTTTCCGGTCGTTACAGAGCAGAGACCCAGGAGTACGAGCGTCGCTATTTCGACTACATGGACGTATCGCCTAAGATGGTCTTTTCCGTTGCAACAGCACTGATTCCATTCCTGCAGAACGATGATGCAAACCGTGCTCTGATGGGATCCAACATGCAGCGTCAGGCCGTTCCGCTTCTTTTCACAGAGGCACCTGTTGTAGGTACCGGTATGGAAGCAAAAGCAGCTGTTGACTCAGGTGTTTGTGTGGTTGCAAAGAAATCAGGTACCATCAGCTATTCCACAGCAAAAGAAATTCAGATGAAGAATGATGATGGAACCAAAGATACTTACCATCTTACCAAGTTTATGCGAAGCAACCAGAGCAACTGCTACAACCAGAGACCGATCGTCTTCAAGGGAGAGCATGTAAATGCCGGAGATGTTATTGCAGATGGACCTTCTACATCAGAAGGCGAGTTGGCACTTGGAAAGAATCCGCTGATCGGATTCATGACCTGGGAAGGTTACAACTACGAGGATGCTGTACTTTTAAGTGAGCGTCTTGTACAGGAAGATGTTTATACCTCTATTCATATTGAAGAGTATGAGGCAGAGGCAAGAGATACAAAGCTTGGACCGGAAGAAATCACAAAGGATGTACCTGGTGTAGGCGATGATGCACTCAAGGATCTGGATGAAAGAGGAATCATCCGTATCGGTGCAACCGTAAGAGCCGGAGACATTCTGGTAGGAAAGGTTACCCCGAAGGGAGAAACAGAGCTGACAGCAGAGGAAAGACTGCTGAGAGCAATTTTCGGTGAGAAGGCAAGAGAGGTTCGTGATACATCTCTTAAAGTTCCGCATGGTGAGTACGGTATTGTTGTAGATGCAAAGGTATTTACAAGAGAAAACGGAGACGAACTTTCACCTGGTGTAAATCAGGCAGTCAGAATCTATATTGCACAGAAACGTAAGATTTCGGTTGGTGATAAGATGGCCGGACGTCACGGAAACAAGGGTGTTGTTTCCAGAGTACTTCCGGTGGAAGACATGCCATTCCTTCCAAACGGACGTCCTTTGGATATCGTATTGAATCCTCTGGGTGTGCCAAGCCGTATGAATATCGGACAGGTGCTGGAAATTCACCTTTCTCTTGCAGCAAAGGCACTGGGCTTCAATGTAGCAACTCCGGTATTTGACGGAGCAAACGAGATTGACATTCAGGAAACACTGAAGCTGGCAAATGACTATGTAAATCTGTCCTGGGATGAATTCTCAGAGCGTCATAGAGAAGAGCTTCGCCCGGATGTTTACGAATACTTAGACAAGAACAAAGATCACAGAGAACTGTGGAAGGGTGTACCGATTTCAGAGGATGGAAAGGTTCTCTTAAGAGACGGACGTACGGGAGAATACTTCGACAGCCCGACAACAATCGGACACATGCACTATTTGAAACTGCATCATCTGGTTGACGACAAGATCCATGCTCGTTCAACTGGTCCTTACTCTCTGGTAACACAGCAGCCGCTGGGTGGTAAAGCTCAGTTCGGTGGACAGCGTTTCGGAGAGATGGAGGTTTGGGCTCTGGAGGCCTATGGTGCATCCTATACCCTGCAGGAAATCCTGACTATGAAGTCAGATGATGTTGTAGGACGTGTGAAGACCTATGAGGCAATCATTAAGGGTGAGAATATTCCTGAACCTGGAATTCCGGAATCCTTCAAGGTATTGCTTAAGGAAATGCAGTCACTCGGTCTGGATATCAGAGTGCTGCGTGATGATAATACAGAAGTAGATATAATGGAAACTGCAGATTACGGAGATACGGATCTTCGCTCTGTCATTGAGGGTGACAAATATCATCGTCGTGACGAAGAGGATTTCGGAAAGTATGGATTTACCAAACAGGAAGCCAGAGGAGAAGAAATCGTAGATGTAGAAGAGGAAGAGACGATTGAGGATGACATGGATACAGATGATATTCTGGACAGCCTGGAATAATACCTGCTGTAATTTTCAAAACGAAACTAAGAAAATGCTTTCATTGAAAGGGGTATCAAATGCCTGAAAATGTTAATAATGCTTCAAGTTATCAGCCATTAAGCTTTGACGCTATTCGTATCGGCCTTGCTTCTCCTGAGAAGATCAGAGAGTGGTCCCACGGTGAAGTAAAGAAACCGGAAACAATTAACTACAGAACATTAAAACCGGAAAAAGACGGATTGTTCTGCGAGCGTATATTCGGACCGGCGAGAGACTGGGAGTGCCATTGCGGTAAATATAAGAAAATTCGTTACAAAGGCATCGTCTGTGATCGATGCGGTGTAGAGGTTACAAAGGCCAGTGTACGTAGAGAGCGTATGGGTCATATTGAACTTTCTGCTCCGGTTTCCCATATCTGGTATTTTAAGGGAATTCCTTCCAGAATGGGACTGATCCTGGACATTTCTCCAAGAGTTCTGGAGAGAGTACTTTACTTTGCAAACTATATCGTACTGGATGCAAAGGATACAGGACTTCAGTACAAGCAGGTTCTGACAGAGAAGGAATATGGTGAGGCATACGAAAAGTATGGCGACAATTTCCGTGTCGGAATGGGTGCTGAGGCAGTACAGGAGCTTTTGGCAGCAATCGATCTGGACAAGGAATCCGAAGAGTTGAATGCTGCATTAAAGGATGCAACCGGCCAGAAGAGAACCAGAATCATCAAGAGACTGGAGGTTGTAGAGGCATTCAGAGAGTCAGGAAACCGTCCTGAATGGATGATCCTGAATGCAATTCCGGTAATTCCTCCGGATTTAAGACCTATGGTACAGCTGGATGGCGGACGTTTTGCAACATCCGATCTGAATGACCTGTATCGTCGTATCATCAACAGAAATAACCGTTTGAAAAGACTTCTTGAGCTGGGTGCTCCGGAAATCATTGTTCGAAATGAAAAACGTATGCTTCAGGAAGCTGTCGATGCTTTGATCGACAACGGAAGAAGAGGACGCCCGGTTACAGGACCTGGAAACAGAGCCCTGAAATCTCTTTCAGATATGTTAAAGGGTAAATCAGGTCGTTTCCGTCAGAACCTTCTGGGTAAGCGTGTTGACTATTCCGGACGTTCCGTTATCGTCGTTGGACCGGAGCTGAAGATTTACCAGTGCGGTCTTCCAAAGGAAATGGCAATTGAGCTGTTTAAGCCATTTGTTATGAAAGAGCTTGTTGCAAACAACATGGCTCACAATATAAAGAATGCCAAGAAGATGGTTGAAAAAATGCAGCCTGAAGTTTGGGACATCTTAGAGAAGGTTATTAAAGACCATCCGGTTATGCTGAACCGTGCACCTACGCTGCATCGTCTTGGAATTCAGGCTTTCGAGCCGATTCTGGTAGAGGGTAAGGCAATCAAGCTTCATCCTCTGGTATGTACAGCATTTAATGCGGACTTCGACGGTGACCAGATGGCTGTTCACCTTCCGCTTTCCGTAGAAGCACAGGCAGAGTGCCGCTTTATGCTTCTTTCACCGAACAACCTCTTGAAGCCTTCAGACGGAGGACCGGTTGCCGTACCTTCTCAGGATATGGTACTTGGTATCTATTATCTGACTCAGGAGCGTCCTGGAGCAAAGGGCGAGGGAAGTATCTTTAAGGATCAGAATGAGGCAACTCTCGCATATGAGAACGGATATATTACCCTTCAGTCTAAAATCAAGGTAAGAGTCCATAGAGAAGACGAAGAGGGCAATGTACAGTCCGCAGTTGTTGAGTCTACACTTGGACGTCTCATGTTCAACAATATCATTCCGCAGGATTTAGGATTTGTAGACAGAAGCATTCCTGGAAATGAGCTTGTTCCGGAGGTTGACTTCCTTGTAAAGAAGAAACAGCTGAAAAAGATTCTGGAAAAAGTTATCAATAAACATGGTGCAACTGTAACAGCAGAGGTTCTGGATCACATTAAATCAATGGGATACAAATACTCTACAAGAGCAGCTATGACCGTATCTATTTCCGATATGACCGTTCCGGCAAGCAAGCCTGACCTGATCCAAAAGGCACAGGATCAGGTAGATTTGATCACCAGAAACTACAAAAGAGGTCTTATTACAGATGAGGAACGTTACAAAGAGGTTGTAGAAACCTGGAAGGTAACCGATGATCAGCTGACACATGACCTGTTGACAGGACTGGATGCTTACAACAACATCTTCATGATGGCAGATTCCGGAGCCCGTGGTTCTGATAAACAGATTAAACAGCTGGCTGGTATGCGTGGTTTGATGGCTGATACAACCGGTCACACCATCGAGCTTCCTATTAAGTCAAACTTCCGTGAAGGTCTTGACGTTTTGGAGTATTTCATGTCTGCCCACGGAGCACGTAAAGGACTTTCCGATACCGCTCTTAGAACAGCTGACTCAGGATACCTGACCCGTCGAATGGTTGATGTTTCTCAGGAACTGATCATTCGTGAAAATGACTGCTGTGAAGGCAAAGACAAGATTGTCGGCATGCCGGTACAGACCTTTGCAGATGGAAAAGAAGAGATCGAAGCTCTTCAGGAAAGAATTACAGGAAGATTCTCCTGTGAAGATATCTATGCTCCGGATGGAAGACTGATTGTTGCAAAGAATACAATGATCACTCCAGCCAGTGCAGAGGATGTTGTAAAGCATGCAGAAGATGAAAACGGAAACCCGATCAAGAAGGTGAAGATCCGTACCATTTTAACTTGTCGTTCTCATGTGGGAATCTGTGCGAAGTGCTACGGTGCCAACATGGCGACCGGACAGCCGGTACAGGTTGGTGAGTCTGTTGGTATTATTGCTGCACAGTCCATCGGTGAGCCTGGTACACAGCTTACCATGCGTACCTTCCATACAGGAGGTGTTGCCGGTGGTGATATTACACAGGGTCTTCCCCGTGTCGAGGAGTTGTTTGAGGCTCGTAAGCCAAAGGGACTTGCAATTATCACAGAGATTCCTGGTGTTGCACACATTAAAGATACAAAGAAAAAACGTGAGATCGTCATTGATGATATTGAAAACGCTCAGTCCAAGACATACCTTATTCCTTATGGATCCCGTATCAAGGTTATGGACGGACAGGTTCTTGAGGCCGGTGATGAGCTTACAGAAGGTAGCGTAAATCCGCATGACATCCTCCGTATCAAGGGTGTAGAGGCAGTACAGGATTACATGATTCGTGAGGTACAGCGTGTATACAGACTTCAGGGTGTAGAAATTGCGGATAAGCATATCGAAGTAATTGTTCGTCAGATGCTGAAGAAGGTTCGAATCGAGCAGAACAATGATACAGATATGATGCCTGGAACAATGGTTGACTTCCTTGATTTCGAGGAAAAGAACGAGCAGGCAATTGCAGAGGGAAAAGAGCCGGCAGAAGGAAAGAGAATCCTTCTTGGTATTACCAAGGCATCCCTTGCAACCGATTCCTTCCTGTCAGCTGCATCCTTCCAGGAGACCACAAAGGTTCTGACCGATGCTGCAATCAAGGGTAAGGTAGACCACCTGATCGGATTGAAGGAAAATGTTATTCTCGGAAAACTGATTCCAGCCGGAACAGGAATGAAGTGCTACAGTGATGTGAAGCTGAACACAGATGCAGAGATGAAAAAAACAGCTGCAGAGGCCTTTGTAAATGGAGACATGGATTCTGATGAGCTGATTCAGGAGCCGGTGGAAGTCAATGCAGAGGAAAACAATTTCATTGAGCCGGAAGAGGAAACGTTAGAGGGCTTCGATGATCTTTTTGAGGAAGAACCTGTAACAACAGAATAATTAATTTAATGACCACTGTTACTACTGTATTGGAGTAATACAGTGGTCATTTTTTAAGGGGATAAATTATGGATGAAAATGAGATCAAGGCACCTGTCTATGCGATTATTGGATTTTTAGATGGAGGAAAGACCTCTTTTTTGAATTTCACCATCGGACAGGAGTATTTTCAGATTGATGAAACAACACTTCTTATTGTATGTGAAGAAGGCGATGAGGAATACGATGAAAAATTCCTGTCAGAGCACAATACAGTTGTAGAGTATGTAGAGGATAAAGAAGACCTTACACCAGAGCTCTTAAAATCCTTTGAGGAAAAGTATCATCCGGAGCGTGTTTTAGTAGAATACAATACCATGTGGACCATGCAGTATTTAGAGGATATGGAAATGCCGCAGGGCTGGGCTATTGTACAGGAAATCGTAATGACAGACGCAACAAAGTTCCAGCTTTTTATGAACAACATGAAATCACTTTACGTAGATATGTTCAAAAATGCAGATATGGTAACCTTTAATCGATGCACAAAGGATATGCCGCTGGCAAACTACCGCAGAAGCATTAAAGTTGTAAATCCAGCCTGTGAGGTTGTATTTGAAGACAATGAAGGGGAAATTCTGGAAGGAAAGGACAATCTTCCTTACGATATCAATGCCAAGGTGATAGAGATTGACGACATTGACTTTGGAATCTTTTATGTGGATGCAGGAGAAAATCCGGAGCGTTATCAGGACAAAATGGTTACAGTCCATGGACAGGTATCGAAAAGCCAGAATCCGAAATCTGATGTATTTGTACCGGGAAGAAAGGCAATGACCTGCTGTGCAGATGACATTACTTTTATTGGCTTTTTGTGCAAGAGTAAATATACAAAGAGCCTTGTGCCAGGCTCCTGGGTAACTGTTACCGGCAAGATTAATTATGAGCAGAGATGGGAATACGGCGGCCAGGTAGGCCCGGTGATTTATGCGACAAAGATAAAAAAAGCTGCACCGGCTGAATATGAATGGGTATCCTTCTCATAAGGTAGAAAATATGTATTTAATAGTAGGTTTGGGAAATCCGGAAAAAAAGTATGATAAGACCAAGCATAATGTTGGTTTTGATGCAATTGATGAAATTATTGATGAATACAATATCCCGTCATCCGGTATCAGCATGAAGGGAATGTATGGAAAAGATACGATTTCCGGGGAAAAGGTGATTGTTATGAAACCCATGACATACATGAATTTAAGTGGTCATGCGGTAAGAGCCTTTGTAGATTATTACAAGTTGAATCCTGCAACAGATCTGATTGTCATTTATGATGATGTGGATCTTCCGACCGGACAGCTTCGAATCCGGAAAAAAGGAAGTGCAGGAAGCCATAATGGCATGAAGAGCATTATCCAGATGCTTGGCAGTCAGGAATTTACCAGAATCCGTGTAGGAATCGGACCAAAGCCGGAAAAATGGGATCTTGCGGATTATGTTCTGGCACCTTTTGCAAAAGAAGAAAGAGAAAAGGTGGATTCCACGCTGAGTCAGATTGTTCCCATTACAAAGGAAATCATTGAAAATGGTATTGATGCGGCAATGAACGGATTTAACAAAAAAGCCAGCCGCTAGAGAGGAGAACAGAGATGAAAACGCTTCTTTCTCCTCTTTTGGAAATCGGCGGCTTTGAAGAAGTAAAAAAGAAACTGCAGGAAAAAGGGGAGTCGGTACATGTTACCGGCTGCCTGGAATCGCAAAAAGTAAATATTGCTTCCGGACTGCTTCCGGAAGGATTCAGCGCTTTGGTAGTGGCAGAAAATGATCTGAAAGCAAGAGAATTCTATGAGGATTGGCAGCTTTACGATAAAGAAGCCTTGCTCTATCCGCAAAGAGACATGGTCTTTTACCAGTCTGCCGTATCGCCGAATCCTTTGGAAAGAGCCAGAATGAGAGCAGTAAGGGCATTGTATGAGCAAAAGAAAGTAACCATCATTACCTCGGCAGGGGGATGCATGGACTTTCTTTTGCCTTTTTCCGTGATTATAGACAGCATTATTCTTCTGGAGGCAGGACAGGAAATTAACCTGGAAGGATTTTCAAAAAAGCTGGTAGAAATTGGCTATAACAGGGTACTGCAGGTAGAAATGCCTGGAGAATTTGCAATTCGCGGCGGAATTATCGACCTTTATGATCTGACGCAGGACAATCCATGGAGAATAGAGCTTTGGGGAGATGAGATCGATTCCATTCGCAGTTTTGATCCGGAAAGTCAGCGCTCTCTGGAAAATCTGGAAAACATTGTCATATTTCCGGCAACAGAAGAGCTGGGTGCAGAAAAAAAAGGCTTTTGTAAAAAGCTGACATCTGTTTTCCCGGATTATTTTCCGGAGAAAACAATTTATTTTCTGGATGAGCCGGCAAGGATCGAAGAAAATGCCAAGGCACTTTTTACAGAGTTTCAAGATGCCATGACAGCGAGAATGGAAAAAGGGCAGATCACAGCGGTAGAAACGAAGCGAATGATCAGCCCGGAAAAATTTTTTGCTGCCTTTGAAAAAAGAAAAATGGTGGCAATGTCTCTACTGGACAATTTGGGCACCCAGGATGTCAAATGCAAAAATTCTTTGGGAATGTTGGTAAGA
>CAVFRH010000117.1:0-3324 GCA_963624695.1 bacterium | reverse complement strand
TTCTATGGCAGCCGCAACATTGACATCAGCGCAGGCGGATGCGATAAAAACAGCTGCCGGAAACAGCAATGGCGCAATGGCAGGATTTATGGGCATGGGAATGGCACAGCAGGCAGGCGGTTTAAATGTTCAGAATCTTTTTGAGATGGGACAGGAACAAAAGAGTAGTTCGGCCATGCAGCCAGGTTCAGAATGGATCTGTGGCTGTGGTGTAAAAAATACAGGAAAGTTCTGTACAGAGTGTGGAAAGGCAAGGCCAGTCAGCAATGTTTGGATCTGCAGCTGTGGAACAAAAAATACAGGAAAGTTCTGTACAGAATGTGGAAAAGCAAAACCGGCGGCATCACCGGTATATAAATGTGATAAGTGTGGATGGATGCCGGAGGATCAGACAAAACCTCCTAAATTTTGTCCGCAATGTGGAGATCCTTTTAATGAACTGGATGTTCAATAAGGTAAAGTTACACAGAACACAATTTTTTGGAGGACAGAATGAAGCTTTCTGAGAAGATTTTTGGAAGTCACAGCAGTCGGGAATTGAAGCGTATTACACCGATTATCGATAAGATAGAGTCTTTAAGACCGGCAATGCAAAAGCTTTCAGACGATGAATTAAAAGCAAAAACAGACGAATTCAAGAAAAGATATGCAGATGGAGAAAGTCTGGATGATCTTTTGCCGGAAGCATATGCAGTAGTCAGAGAAGCAGCAAAACGAGTTTTAAATATGGAGCACTATCGGGTGCAGCTGATTGGTGGAGTAATCCTTCATCAGGGACGAATTGCTGAAATGAAGACAGGTGAAGGAAAGACATTGGTTTCTACTTTGCCGGCTTATCTGAATGCACTTACCGGACGTGGTGTGCATATTATAACGGTAAATGACTATCTAGCAAGCCGTGATGCAGGATGGATGGGAAAGGTTCATGAGTTTCTGGGATTAAAGGTTGGAGTAATTCTTAATACCATGAAGAATGATGAACGCCGTGAAGCTTACGCTTGTGACATTACCTACGTAACCAACAATGAAGTAGGTTTTGATTACCTGCGAGACAACATGGTTGTTTATAAAAGACAGCTTGTTCAAAGAGACCTTGTATATGCCATCATTGATGAGGTTGACTCTGTTTTAATCGATGAAGCAAGAACACCTCTTATTATTTCCGGACAGAGTGGAAAATCTACAAAGCTCTATGAGTCCTGTGATATTCTGGCAAGACAGCTGGAGAAAGGCGAGGCATCCGGAGAGGTTACGAAGATGACCGCCATTATGGGCGAAGAAATCACAGAAACGGGTGATTTCATTGTAAATGAAAAGGACAAGATCGTAACACTGACAGAACAGGGTGTGAAAAAGGTTGAAAAGTTCTTCAACATTGACAACCTGTCTGATGCGGAAAATCTGGAAATTCAGCACAATATCATCCTGGCACTTCGTGCCCACAACCTTATGTTTAAGGATCAGGATTATGTTGTAAAAGATGATGAAATCCTGATCGTGGATGAGTTTACAGGACGTATTATGCCGGGAAGACGTTATTCAGACGGACTTCATCAGGCAATTGAGGCAAAGGAGCATGTAAAGGTAAAAAGAGAGAGCAAAACTCTGGCAACCATTACATTCCAGAACTTCTTTAATAAATATGAAAAAACAGCAGGTATGACCGGTACGGCACTTACAGAGGAACAGGAGTTTCGTGATATTTACGGCATGGACGTTGTGGAGATTCCTACAAATGTTCCGGTACAGCGTAAGGATCTGAATGATGCTGTATACATGACAAAAGAAGAAAAATTCAGAGCAGTTGTGAGAGATATCAAGGAAGCACATGAAAGAAAGCAGCCTGTTCTGGTAGGTACCATTACGATCGAGACATCTGAGCTCCTTAGCAAGATGCTGAAAAAGGAAGGAATTCCTCATCAGGTATTGAATGCGAAGTTCCATGAGCAGGAGGCGGAAATCGTGTCTCATGCCGGTGAAATCGGTATGGTTACCATAGCAACAAATATGGCAGGTCGTGGTACAGATATTAAACTGGATGAAGAAGTAAAGGCAATGGGCGGCTTAAAGATTATCGGAACAGAGAGACATGAGTCCCGCCGTATTGATAATCAGCTTCGTGGACGTGCAGGAAGACAGGGCGATCCGGGTGAATCCAGATTCTATATTTCCCTGGAAGATGACCTGATGCGTCTGTTCGGTTCCGAAAAGCTTATGGGAGTATTCAAAACCCTGGGCGTTGCGAAGGATGAGCAGATTGAACATAAGATGCTTACATCAGCAATCGAAAAGGCTCAGAAGAAGATCGAGATGAATAACTACGGTATTCGAAAGAACCTTCTGGATTATGACATTGTAAATAATGAGCAGAGAGAAATAATTTACGCAGAAAGACGTAAAGTTCTTGACGGCGACAACATGCGGGATTCTATTCTGAAGATGGCTTACGATACGATTGATGGTTATGTAGACATGTTTGCAGCAGATGAGGTTGCAACAGAGGAATGGGATATCAGCGAGTTGAACAGAGTTCTTCTTCCGATTATTCCGCTTCAGTCGGTAAAAGAAGAGGAAATCAAAAATCTTCGCAAGGATGAGCTTAAGCAAAAGCTGAAAGAAGAAGCGGTAAAGCTTTACGAGGAAAAGGAATCACAGTTCCCGCAGGAAGAGCAGATCAGAGAGCTGGAGCGCGTTGTTCTGCTTAAAGTAATTGACAAAAAGTGGATGGATCACATCGACGACATGGAGCAGCTGAGAGAAGGAATCGGTTTACAGGCTTATGGTCAGAGAGATCCGCGTGTCGAGTATAAAATGGCTGCCTACGATATGTTCAATGAGATGACAGAAGGAATTCGAAACGATACGATTCGACTTCTCTATCACATTAAGGTTGAGCAAAAGGTAGAAAGAGAAGAGGTAGCGCAGGTTACCGGAACAAATAAGGATGATTCGAGTGCAAAGAAGCCGGTGAAGAAGGCAGAAAAGAAAGTCTATCCGAATGATCCGTGTCCATGCGGCAGTGGAAAGAAATATAAACAGTGCTGCATGAATAAAATAAAAGCAAGAGGATGAAAAACCTTGCATATAAAAAAATGAAAGAAGGTGAAGCTTGTGGTTGAACTTGATCAGTTTAAAACTGAATTAAATGCCTACGAGGGACCATTAGTGGAAGTGAGGGATTCACTTTGACTTAGCTCTCAAGGAACAAAAAATTGAAGAGCTAGAAAGAAAAATGGAGGAGCCGGGCTTTTGGGATGATCCTGAAAAAGCGCAGGAACAGATGAAGGAGCTTGGAAGCCTCAAAGATGACAGAGACACTTATAA
>CAVFRH010000116.1:0-9232 GCA_963624695.1 bacterium | reverse complement strand
ATTTTTTCGTGAATTCATTTCGATTTGCTCCAATAGAGGCAATACCTGTAACCGAAACACCCAGCTGTTCCGCAATTTCCTGACAGGCTGTCATGGTTGCAGCAGTTTCGACCCAGTCATCTGCCAGAAGAACCCGGCTGTCCTTTGGAATCAGTCCCTTTCTGCATAAAAGGACACGGGCCTGGTTGCGGTGATTGATAAAGGCAGCCCGAAGAGGATTGTCTTCATCGGTATGTTCACAGGGTCTGTTTTTAATTGGAAGCAGCCCAACTTCAAGCTCCATAGCCAGCATACTTGCAAAGACAAGTCCCTGGGTATCAGGAGAAAGAATGTAATCGATTTTTCCGCGATAGGATCTTGCCATATATTTTACAAGAGAGTGCATTGCCTGTGCATCTGCAAAAATGCCCCGAAGATCTCTTTTTTTTGTTGGTCTTTGCTGAATCAAAGAAGAAATTTTGTTGTTTAATTCAAGAAATGTTTTGCTCGCCATAAGAACCTCCTTTTATAGAACTCAGACACAAACATTATACTATGGATGGAAGAAAATAAAAAGAAAATTTGATTTTTTCTGACGAAAGAGAAAAATACTGGTATAATAGACGCGCAAGTTTCGAAAGCGGGAAATATGGAGGAAAGTTATGGAACGTTGGGACATTTACGATAAAAACAAAAAACCGACCGGAAGGACAATGGAACGAAATGCATTTAATCTAAAAGATGATGAATATCATCTTACCGTTTTGGGTGTAGTTTCAAGACCGGACGGGAAGTTTCTGATTACAAAGAGGGCAATGGACAAACGCTGGGCTCCCGGCTGGTGGGAAGTTTCCGGCGGCGGTGTTATGGCAGGAGAAAGTTCCCAGGAAGCCGTTATAAGAGAGGTAAGGGAAGAAACCGGACTGGATGTATCTAGCTGCAAGGATGCTTATCGTTTTACTTATCATAGAGAAAATCCGGGTGAGGGGGACAATTATTTTGTCGATGTCTACCGTTTCATTTTGGATTTTGACGAGACAGAGGTTCATCCTCAGGAAAGAGAAACAGACGGTTACATGCTGGCAACTCTTGAAGAAATCAAAGCCTTTGCTGCACAGGGAATCTTTCTTCATTACGACAGCATCAAACAGGTATTTGAGGAGTAATGTTTGCTGTAAATGTGACAGCTGTGTTTACTTTCTTTGACTTCAGTCAAAATGACTAGGTTTTTCGCAAAATATACAAAAAAAGATGTTAGGATTCTGCATTGACGAGATAGACATGCAAGCATATAATATTAAATCGTGTGTTATGTAGAAACAAAGTATATTAGGTAGTTAGTGACTGTATGGTCAAAGGGGTAATGTATGATCAGCAAAACAGTAACGGTTCAGAAAACCAGAGGTCTTGAAGTAAGGCCAATCGCAAAGCTTGTACAGGTGGCATGTCAATTCGACAGCAGTATTTACATCGAGAGCGGAAGCAGATGTATCAATGCAAAGAGCCTTATGGGAATCACAGCATTGGGACTGGATTTTGGAGACCAGATTATTGTAAAGGCAGATGGCAGAGATGAGGGAAATGCAATTTCCAGTATTGAGTGCTATCTGACAGGCAGAAATTGAAAACGAAGAAAAAAGCTGCAGTGGTGGAAATCATCACTGCAGTTTTTTCGTAATCACGGCTTCATCATTAAATTCTTTTTTGAAAATGAAATCATGTGCTACAATGACAGGGAGATTTATTCGTCCCATCCTTCGAAGAAGCGCATGGTTACGCAGACATTTCGTACAAATTCACCTTCCTGTAAGGGAAGGTCTTCTTCGTCCGATACCTTTGGAAGGCAGGGCTCGTCTTCTTCAAGTTCAGCAGCAATCCAGTTGTAAACTGCTGCATTTGCATTTTCCATAACATCGTCTATGGAATCACCGTAGGCTTCGCAGCAGGCCAGATCCGGCATATAAGCATAGTAATCATTTTCTTTATTTTTACGAACAACAGCAGGATAAATAAATTTCATGGCTTTTTCCCTCGAATCTTAAATTTGCTATAGTACAGCGGTTATTATACACCAGGTAAGACAAATAGAAAACAAAAAGAACAGGAGCAGATATGGAAAAATATATTATGGCACTGGATGGAGGAACCACCTCCAGCAGATGTATCCTATTTAATAAGAAGGGTCAGGTCTGCAGCATGGCACAAAAGGAATTTACCCAGTACTTTCCAAAGTCCGGCTGGGTAGAGCACAATGCAACAGAAATCTGGATCAGTCAGTATTCGGTGGCAGCGGAGGCTTTGGGAAAGGTAGGTGCCAGTGCAGAAGACATTGCGGCAATCGGCATTACCAATCAAAGAGAAACTACAATCCTTTGGGATAAGAAAAGCGGAGAGCCCATTTACAATGCCATTGTCTGGCAGGATCGAAGAACGGCGAAGTATTGTGACAGCCTTAAGGAAAAGGGACTTACGGAAAGCTTTCGGGAAAAAACCGGATTGATCATTGATCCTTATTTTTCCGCAACAAAGATCCGCTGGATTCTGGAAAATGTAGAGGGAGCCAGAGAAAGGGCGGAAAAGGGAGAGCTTCTTTTCGGAACAGTAGAAAGCTGGCTGATCTGGAAACTTACGGAAGGAGCAGTCCATGTAACGGATTATTCCAATGCATCAAGGACCATGCTTTTCAATATAAAGGAGCTGAAATGGGATCGGGAAATTTTAGAGGAGCTGGAGATTCCGGAAAGCATTTTGCCACAGGTAAAACCATCCAGCTGTATTTACGGCTATACCTCACCCTCACTTTTTGGGGGAAGGATTGCCATATCCGGTGCAGCGGGAGATCAGCAGTCTGCTCTTTTCGGACAGACCTGTTTTTCACCGGGTGAAGTCAAAAACACTTATGGAACCGGCTGCTTTCTACTTATGAATACCGGAGAAAAGCCGGTATTTTCCAAAAACGGTCTGGTAACCACCATTGCCTGGGGGATTAACGGAAAAGTGGAATACGCCCTGGAAGGATCTGTCTTTGTAGCGGGTTCGGCGATTCAGTGGCTGAGGGATGAGCTGAGACTTTTGGATTCGGCAAAGGATTCAGAATATTTTGCCGGAAAGGTAAAGGATACCGCCGGCTGCTATGTAGTGCCAGCTTTTACCGGCCTTGGAGCGCCCTACTGGGATCCTTATGCAAGAGGGGCTATTGTGGGGCTGTCAAGAGGAGTAAATAAGTATCACATAATCCGGGCTACTCTGGAATCTTTGGCGTATCAGAGCTATGACCTGATTAAGGCAATGGAAGCAGATGCGCAGATTCCCCTTGAGACCTTAAAGGTAGATGGAGGTGCTTCCAGCAACAACATGCTGCTCCAGTTTCAGGCAGACCTGATTGGAGAGACGGTAAAAAGACCAAACTGCGTGGAGACAACGGCTATGGGTGCGGCTTACCTTGCCGGACTGGCAGTGGGATACTGGAAAAGCAAAGAGGAAATTTTAAAGAACTGGAAGATTGACAGAGTATTTGAACCTCAAATGGAGGAGAAAAAAAGACGGGAAAAAATAGAAAAATGGCACAGAGCCGTTGACTGCTGCAGAGGCTGGGAACAGGCGTAAAACATATAATAATCATAAAAATCAAAACTACCGGGAAATTAAGTTTTGTTCATAACCTTCATGAGGAAAAGTTTATTGACTTTTTCCGTTACCAAGGTGCAATTCTTGGCATGACGATTGCACAATAAAAAGGTAAAATAAACACAATCAATTGGAGGTATTTCATGAAAAATCTTAGTTTTGCCGGTAGTTTTAAGTTTGGAAGCAACATATTAGAGGAGTTTGAAAGCATCGCATCCTGTTACGGATCCCGTTTTGTTTTCATTGGTGGAAAGCGTTCCACAGCCTCTGTAAAAGACAAAATTGAGAAAAGCTTTGTCAGCGGAAAGAGCACATATGAATTTATTCAGTGCGGAAAAGTAGCGAGCATCGAAGAAGTAGAGCGGGTTTCCAATCTGGAGGCTGTAAAAAATGCAGACGTTGTCTGTGCCATTGGCGGCGGCAGTGCCATGGATGTAGCTAGGACAGCAGGAAACCGTCTGAAAAAGGCTCTGGTCATGATTCCGACCACCATCGCTTCTGATGCACCCTGCTCGGCTGTTTCGGTATTTTATTCCGAGGATGGCACAAGCGTTACCGGAGATCAGGTATTTCATAAATGCCCGGATCTTGTGTTGGTAGATTCAAGTGTTATTGCCAATGCACCGATGCGTCATATAGCAGCAGGTATGGGAGACGGCCTTGCAACCTACTACGAAGGACTGACAAATTACAGAAATCCAAAGAGAAACGACATTACTGAAACAGGAATGATGCTGGGAGAGCTTGCACGCAAGCTAATCTTAAAGTACGGATACGATGCATACAAATCCGTAGAAGCCCACATTGTAACACCTGCCCTGGAAAAGATTATAGAAGCCAACTGCTTTCTGTCCGGAACGGGCGGAGCCAATACCGGCTGTGCGGCTGCACATGGAATCGGAGACTTTTTAACCGGTGTGCAGGACTGCCATTCCTTTATGCACGGAGAAAGAGTCTTTGTAGGACTCATGGTCCAGCTGATCTTAGAGGACTATCCTAAGGAAGAAATCCTTAAATTTATGCAGTTTGGAAGAAGCGTAGGACTTCCGCTTTGCTTGAAGGACCTTGGTGTAAAGGAGATTGAAAAGACGGCTTACGAAATGGCTAAGGCACTGCAGAGTGATCACTTCATGGTGAACTTAAACTGTGATTACAGTGTAGATATTCTGGCAGGAGCATTCCTTCTGGCGCAGGGGTATGCGCAAGAAACACAATGAGAAAAAACGCATGACGCCCATAAATGATTTTGCATAAAAGAAAGATTTTTGTTTATATGCAAAAGAAAAATGGAAAACATTGATTTCACAAGGGGTATTTATGCAACACTTCCATAGCATCGGATAAAAAACACGAAAATATATAGCTATAAAACGAATTTTTAATAAGATTGTATGGGAGTTGCAATAAATATAAATGAAAAAGAAAAGAAGAAAGGTGGGATTTCGTAAATGAATACTACATCTGCAACTGCCAAAAAGGTAAACAGTAAGGTGATCGTTGTAATCGTCGCCATTGTTGCTGTACTTGCAGTTCTCCATGTTTTGACCGGATTTAAGCTTTTATCCGGAACAAACCTGCTGAATCTTTTGTCGTCTATGACAGTACCAACAATTCTGGCAACCGGTTTTGCCTTTGTATTTGGCTCAAACGTAACGGATCTTTCTCCAGGAGCAATGGTAATCCTTGCTGCAACGGTAGCCGGAGTTTCCGGAAATGCACTTGGAATACCAATGATGATCGTTTTATCGATTGCGGTCGGAATCGGCATGGGTGCATTGAACTTCTCTATTTTCCGCATTGCAAAGATACCGCCGTGGATTGCCGGACTTGGAATGACGATGGTCTATGAAGCAATTGTAGGATGGTATTCAAGCTATCGAGTTTCACAGGGCCTTACAACCGTTATGCTGAATGACAATGCAAGAGTAATCGGTATGACACCGTACATTTACATTGTTTTGGCAATCACGATTGTTGCCGGATACATTATTTACAACCATACAACAGCCGGCATTAATTTAAGAGCGGCAGGATGCAATGAACAGGTTGCCGGAATCATGGGAATTAATGTTACAAAATCTTTGATCCTATGCGGAATAATTGCAGGTGCTTTCTTTGGATTTGCAGGATGCGTAAAAGAAGCATATGCAGGATTTGCAAATGCACAGAGTGGACTTTCCTCTTTGAGTACGACCTTCCAGCCTCTTGCAGCAGTGCTTTTGGCAAAGGCAATCTCAAAGTATGTGAACTATATGATAGGCATCCCGATCGGTACTTTTATTATCGTCCTGACATTTAACTGTCTGACTCTTCTTGGAGTACCATCCGGCACATTCCAGGATGCTTGTCTGGGACTTGTTGTTATTGTATTTGGTTTGCTTGCACAGCGAGGAGTGAAGGGGGTTGTAAAATAATGAGCGATGTAGTTCTGAAAATTGAAAACCTTAATAAGCACTTTGGAATCACACATGCAAATAAAAATATAAACCTGGAGTTTCACAAAGGGGAAGTAAGAGCACTGGCAGGAGAAAACGGATGCGGAAAATCAACACTCCTTTCACAGATATCCGGCATTTATTCCATCGATGAAGGAAAAATGTACAAAGATGGGGAAGAATATCGTCCGGAAAATCCGTTGGCAGCACAGGAAAGAAAGGTTGCCATTGTCGTACAGGAGCTTGGACTGGTAGCAGATCTTCCAGCAGGTGTAAATATTTTTTGCGGGAAGACCAAACGTTTTTCCAAAATGGGATTTGTAAATCTTGGTGCGATATATAAAGAGTGCAATGCAATCCTGGAAAAATGGGGTCTGCCGAAGGCACAGTTCAGAAAGCTTGCCGGTGGTATGAACGTAGAACAGAGAAAAATGATTGAGCTTGCAAGAGCATTATCCATCGATCCGGATATCTTAATTCTGGATGAGGTAACACAGGCACTTTCTCTGGATAACCGTGAAGTAATTTATAAGCTTTTGGACAAGTTCAGAGAGCTTGGAAGAACAATTATTTTGATTTCACACGACCTGGAAGAGGCAATGCGTATTTCCGATACCATTACAATTATGAGAGACGGTGAAATTATCAAAACCGTAAACAGTAAGGAAACCACAGAAGATGAAATCAAGCGTCTTATGGTTGGACGAAATCTGGATGGAGAATATTACCGTGGAGATCAGGAGGAAATTTACGAGGATGAAGTAGTTATGACATTTGATAATGTATCTACAGATTCCGGTCTGGAAAATATTTCTTTTGAACTTCACAAGGGAGAAATCCTTGGTTTCTGCGGATTGTCTGATTCCGGAATCCATGACATCGGTCAGATTGCTTATGGGCTGATGCCACCGAAGAAGGGAAAAGTACTTTTAAATACAGACAATGTTGAAATAAAAGATACCAACACTTCCTTAAATCATAGAATGGGTTATGTTCCAAAAGACCGTGACGGGGAAGCTCTTATGATGGATGCAAATATTCTTCGAAACTTTTGCCTGCCATCCCTTGAAAATATAAAAGGAAAATTCGGTTATATTGATTTTGCTACCATGAAAAAAATGGCAGAGGATGCAAAAAAGGAATATAACGTAAAATGTACGTCCGTATATCAGAACATGAACGGACTTTCAGGCGGAAATAAACAGAAGGTTAACCTGGGACGCTGGCTGTTAAAGGATCTTCAGCTTCTGATTATTGACTGTCCTACCAGAGGTGTTGACGTAGGAGTTAAGGCTTATATTTACCAGTGTATGAAGGAGGCAAAGGCAAAAGGAATCGCAATGCTTCTTATTACAGATGAGCTGGTTGAAGCAATCGGTATGGCAGACAACATTATCGTCATGAAAACAGGAAAGATCAAAAAGAAGATTGGTCGAAGTGCTCCGTTTAATGAGGAAGAAATCGTGGAGGTAATGGTATAATGAAAAAAATAAGTATTATGGATATCATCCCGGTTATTATCCTTGCTATCGTATTTGTTTTCTTTGCAGCGTTTTCCGGAGGAACAACGCTTGCACCATCTAATTTAATGAACATTGTTACACAGGTTCTTCCGGTAGCAGTCGGTACACTGGGCGTAGTTTTTGTTGTATCCTTGGGAAGTACAGATATTTCAATTGGTGGAAATGCAGCACTTAGTTCTACACTTGCGTCTTATATTGCGTGTGCAAGTGTTCCTGGTTTATTTATTCCATTGACCTTGATCATCAGCACAGCAATCGGACTTCTGGTTGGCTTCATAATAACGAAATTCAGAATGCCGTCCTTTATGACAACCTTAGCATTCCTGATTGCGTTGAAGGGCCTGCTGAATTACACCGTAACCGTCGGACTTGCATATCCGCCGGAAGGAACAAGCTTTATTAAAGAGTTTTGGTTTGCATTAGTTGTTCTGATTGTTTTAATTGTTGTCGTATACTTCGTATTTGAACGATCCAAATTTGGATTTTACTGTAAGAGTATTGGAGAAAATGAACGTACCGTAAGTTCAATTGGTGTGAATGTAAACAAGATCCGTTTGATCTGTTTTGCAATTTCCGGATTTATGGCAGGTGTATTTGGATTTATTACATTCGTAAGAGTTGGAGGCTCTTCCAATACACTTTGCAACATGATGGAAATGAAGGTTCAGATGGCGATTTTCCTGGGAGGCGTTTTGGTAACAGGAGGCTTTTCAGCAAAGCTTTACAAAGTTATTATCGGTTCATTTACAATCGGTATTATAGAAAATGGATTGACAATTGCTCAGGTTCCGAGTACAATTTCCGAGGCGGTAGAAGGAATTCTTCTCGTTGCTATTTTGATCATAACCGTTACATTTAATCGTAAGGGTCAGGCAAAAGAGGCGGAAGGATCCAAGACTGCGGAAGAAGCAACAACCTGAGGCGAATATTTCGAAGGCACAGGAGAAGTCCTGTGCTTTCTTTTTTGTGTACTATGGAGAAACGATTCGCCTTTTCATATATAGGAGAATAGAATGACGCTTTCACAGATTCAGTGCTTTTTAATCGTATCAGAAAAATTAAACATCACAGAGGCAGCAAATGTGCTTTGTGTTACACAGCCGGCGGTTAGTCATCGCATAAACAAGCTGGAGCAGGAGCTTGGAACCGAGCTCTTTAAACGAGATAAAGAAGGCCTGAAATTAACATTTGCCGGAAAGAAATACGTCCAGCTTTTTCAGGATTTCATAGCCGGGATGGAGAAAATCTCCAGGGAAATTGAAGCAGAAAATGCGATTTCGGAAAACATTGTAATCGGCTGTGCAGACGGCTGGGACATCAGTGATATTTTTATTGAAACAAGGGAACGATTAAAGAAGGAGTACCCAGGGATTTCCATTCGTTTGGAATGCAGCGGACTGGATGATCTGATCGACAATATCAACAATAGAAAAGTAGATATTGCAATAGGAATGGAGAGTATCTTTTATGAAGCAGAAGAAATGGAAGTAGCTGGAATAAAGGAAGTACAGGGAAGATTGATCTTGTCAGCGGATCATCCTCTTGCTCAAAAAGAAAATCTGAGTATTACGGATTTTCGGGAATATCCATTTTATATGCCATGTGATCCAAAGCATGGCTTTATGGCAGCCGACCTGGTTCAATACAGCCTTCGCCATGGCTTTACCC
>CAVFRH010000115.1:0-2290 GCA_963624695.1 bacterium | reverse complement strand
TACTACTTGCTGTTACCTTGCACAGATTATCAAGGAACGGAAGGAAAAGCGTTTGTCGGTCGTAACAAATTCGATTTATGTGGCAGCAGAGCTTTCCGGAGCAGGGAATGTTTCCGTTCATGTTTTAGGCGGGCAGATTAGTTCGAATCCAGCTTCTGTTATGGGAAATATTACAGCGAATGCAATTCGACAGTACCACGTAAATAAGCTCTTTAGCGGTATCAATGCCATTGATTTTCAGATTGGTCTGACTGCAGCGGATGCCATGCATGCGGAGGTAAAACGAGTCATGATGGAGCAGGCAAATCAGACCTATATTTTAGCGGATCATACGAAGATGGGAAGAGGAGGACTTTTTACCGTTTGTCCGATTGAAGAAGTGGAGCGCATTATTACAGACAGTAAGCTTTCAAAAGAAATGATTTATCAGGCGGAAAAGAAGGGAATCAAGCTGGATACCGTATAAAGAAAAGAATTGAATAAGACAAAAGTGAAGGCAGCATTGCAAAGACAGAAAGGAGTTTTTGCAATGCTGTTTTTCGTTACAAATAAAAAATTATCAATTGAAAAAACTTGGTATGACAAATCCAAAGATTGCTGTAGCTGGTATCAATCCCCACAGCGGAGAAGGCGGACTTTTCGGAGACGAGGAAGTTAAGGAAATTAGTCCTGCAATCGAAGCTGCGGTAAGAGAAGGCATCAATGCGGTAGGAACGGTTCCGCCGGATACTCTTTTTAACAGAGGAAAGCATGGCGAATTCGATGCAATTCTTGCTATGTATCATGATCAGGGACATATGCCATGTAAAACACTGGATTTGGAAAGATCTGTATCTGTTACCTTAGGACTCCCCTTTATTCGTTGTTCTGTAGATCATGGAACTGCATTTGATATAGCAGGAAAGGGAATTGCAACAAATCTGAGTATGGTAACAGCAATTGAAGTAACCATAAAGTATGCACGGGCGATGTACAATGCAGAGCATTAAAAAGGAGTGAGCAAAGAATGGCAAAAATCGGCGTAGTAGCAGACGATTTCACCGGAACTGCCAGTTCAGGAATGATGATGGCAAAGGCGCAGGTGGAGCTTTTGGAAAAAAGCGAGATCAGCGTAGAACACATCAGTGTTTCTCCAAAGAGTCTGTTAAAGGGTGGAGAAGAAGCCCGGTCAGAAGTGAAAAGGGTAGTAGAAAAAGCAAGAAAAATCTTTGATTTAGACCACACACCGGAAGCAGTACTGATAGAAACTGCGTTACATGATTCCGTTGTCAATTTAAAAGAGGAAGATGAAAAGCAGAATCTTCCATTTGGAAGCTGTTCAGACCGGATCAATGCAGGATTGGCAGAAATTACAAATGAAATCCTAGAAAAGTATGCCAGGGATAAAATATCCGGAATGATGGTAATTCCCTTATTACTGGGAAGCTTATTAATTACAATTTTTCCAAATATATTTGACATTGGCGGATTGACGGCAGCAGTTTTTTCCAGTGCTGCAACCAATACACTGCTTGGCGCACAGTTGTTTTGCATGGGAACGGCGCTTAAGGTAAGAGATATGCCAAAGGTGCTGAAAAGAGGCGGAGTTTTGCTTTTAGCAAAGTTTGTGATTGGAGCAATCCTTGGAATCATCGTAGGTAAGGTGTTTGGAACAAATGGCTTTTTGGGACTAAGCTCTCTTGCAATCATTTGCGCAGTCACCAACAGTAACGGCAGCGTCTACTTAACCCTGATGGGAGAGTATGGAGATGAAGCAGATTGCGGATGTTTCCCGCTTCTTGCATTAAATGATGGTCTCTTCTTTACGCTGGTAGCACTTGGCGTATCCGGCCTTGCAAATATTCCGATCCAGTCTCTGGTTGCAGCGATTATTCCGATTGCACTAGGAATGCTTCTTGGAAATTTAGATGAAGGCTTAAAGAATTTATTTGCCCCAATGGGATCCGCAATTATTCCATTGATCGGATTTGCGCTTGGAACAGGCATTAACCTGGCGAATGTAGTAAAGGGCGCTTATGCAGCACTTTTGTCCGATGCTTACTCAGCAGAGCGAGCCCGCCTGAGCAATGATGCCAATATTGCCTGCATGGGTGCATTTACAACAGGAAGCAAAGAACGGGAATTGATGACACAGATTTTCCTGACAAATGAATTTGTTGCAGGCTGTTCTTCTCAGCCGAAGGTGGATGCCTTCCGTAAGTACGATATGGAAGAAAAATAAAATGTTCTGCAATATTACAAAATAACCGGAACAAATCCGAAAGAAACCGAAACATATTTTGACAAACCT
>CAVFRH010000114.1:0-2236 GCA_963624695.1 bacterium | reverse complement strand
GAAGGAACTGGAGGAGAATGGATAGCTATTTTTCAAAATATGGGCAATTGCTTTTTGAGCATAAGTTTAATGAAGCAGAAGAATACAGAAAAAACAATGTTCCGAACGTTTTAACGAAGTTTTATTCTTTGACGAGTGATGAACAATTGAATGAGAAAAAATTTGAAACATTGGATAAAAATGAAATTTGGCTTTCTACAGCCAGTGAGATGAATGATCCATTTGAGTTTAGGGGAATGTATATAGATGAGGAAAAACTTTCCGCAGCAGGTTATCCACAAGAACTTATAGATGCATTTAAGTGTTTTATGGATAGCTTTAGGAAAGAATATGTGCTTACATCATTTACTGCAAATTCATTTGAGTCACTGCCTATGTGGGCATATTATGCAAATAATTCAAAAGGATTTTGCGTTGAGTATAAAGTCATAAAGCCTGATACATTTTTTCAAGTTAGTTATGAGCCGGAAAGAATTGCCATAGCTTCGATAATGGCTAATTTATATAATGACTTTTCGAATTTGAGTAAGGGAAAAGGAGCGTTAACTGATGATACTGAACTAAGTGGCCATCTTTTGACAGCCCAAATGTTTATGAAACATAAATCTTGGGCACACGAACAAGAGTATAGAATTATTTATCCTAAGGATATCGATAAAAACGCTGGCTTTTCAGTATCAACAGAGCTATTAGGGTTAAAGGTCAAACGCATTATTTGTGGAATTAACTGCAGTGAAAAGCATAAAGAAAGATTAAATGCAATTTCTACTAAATTAGGTTGTGGAAAAATGCTTAAAGCCGTAGTAAGTGAGACTAAATATATTGTTTTGGAGGAAACCTAAATGGACAAAATGAGAATGGAATCAGTCGACATGACTGCACAGAATATAGATAAAATCGGTGCATTATTCCCGAACTGCATCACAGAAACAGTAGATGAGAACGGCAAGCCGAAGAAAGCCATCAATTTTGAGCTTCTCCGTCAGATGTTATCGGGTGATGTAATAGAAGGCGATGAAGCTTATGAATTTACATGGGTAGGCAAAAAAGCTTCAATCGTGGAAGCAAATAAGCCTATTCGCAAGACCTTACGTCCTTGTAAGGAAGAATCCGTAGATTGGGATAATACAGAAAATCTCTACATTGAGGGTGATAACCTTGAAGTACTCAAGCTTTTGCAGGAGAGCTATCTTGGAAAGGTAAAGATGATATATATCGACCCACCTTATAATACCGGAAATGATTTTATTTACAATGATGACTTTAAAATGACAGGCGAAGAATATGCGGATGAGTCAGGAGAAATTGATGAAGACGGTAACCGTATGTTTAAGAACACGGACAGCAACGGACGCTTTCATTCTGACTGGTGCTCTATGATTTATTCTCGACTTATGTTGGCGAGAAATCTGCTGAGTGACGATGGAGTTATCTTTATAAGTATTGATGATAACGAACAGGAAAACTTGAAAAAATGTTGCGACGAGGTGTTTGGAGGCCAGAATTTCGTAGCTCAGTTGGTATGGGAAAGAGCTTATGCTCCAAAAAATGATGCGAAATTCATATCAAATAGCCATGATTATGTTCTTATGTATGCAAAGAATATTACTCAATTTGTAATCGGACGCTTGCCAAGAACTGCTGAAGCAAACGCACGTTATCAAAATCCAGATAATGATCCTCGTGGAGTTTGGAAACCGAGTGATATGTCGGTAAAAACATATACCGCATCTTGCGATTATCCTATTACTGCCCCTTCGGGGCGAGTAATAGAGCCTCCAGCAGGTCGCTGCTGGAGGCTCTCTAAAAATGCATTTTTAGAGAGACTCCAAGATAATAGAATTTATTTTGGATCAGATGGCAACAGTGTACCTTGTATTAAAAGATTTTTGACAGAACTTAAATACAGTGGAATGGCGCCGACATCTATCATGTTCTACAAAGATGTAGGGCATAGTCAGGAAGGTGCAAAAGAAGTAACTAGCCTCATGGATGCCGGAGTATTTGATGGTCCTAAGCCAGTACGTCTTTTGACAAGATTGCTGACTTTGGCAAATCTAAAAGAAGATTCTATAGTTTTAGATTTTTTCTCAGGTTCAGGAACAACGGCACATGCACTCATGCAATATAACGCTGAAAATAATAAAAACTGTAGGTTTATTACTGTTCAACTGCCAGAAGAAACTAATCAAAATGGTACTGCATATAAAGCTGGCTACTCTAACATCTGCGAAAT
>CAVFRH010000113.1:0-9763 GCA_963624695.1 bacterium | reverse complement strand
ATATAAAAGAGGGATGCCTAAAAGGCATCCCTTTCGTTTTGTTAGAGTTACTTTTCGGTGATTTTGCTGTGAAGACTTTGTAAGGATTCAATGTGTTTTTCCGGAGAAGATTTCACAGCTAAAATTCCATCAACTGTTGCGTAGGCAGCAGCCATAGTTGTAACATAAGGAATCTTGTTTTTAATGGCAGCCTTTCGAAGGTAACTGTCATCCTGGACACTGTTCTTTCCGGAAGGAGAGTTAATCACAATCTGGATTTCTCCGTTTGTAATGGCATCGAGAATGTTAGGTCTTCCCTCACAAAGCTTTTTGATCTCCTTTACTGGAATGTTTGCTTTCTGAATGAGCTCACAGCTTCCTTTTGTGGCAATCAGAGAAAATCCTGCTTTGTGGAAGCGTCTTGCCAGCTCTGTCAGTTCAGCCTTGTCTTTTTCATTTACGGAAAGAAGAACATTTCCCTCCATAGGAAGCGGGGACTGAACAGCCTCCTGAGCCTTTACAAAGGCTTCTCCAAAGTTGGATGCAAGTCCGAGAACTTCTCCGGTAGAGCGCATTTCCGGTCCCAGAAGAGGATCTACCTCCGGGAACATATTGAATGGGAAGGCTGCTTCCTTTACACCATAGTAAGGAATGTTGGCTTCTTTCAGAGCCGGAACAGGAGAAGCATTTCCGGTCAGCTCACTGGTAATGATCTGAGTTGCAAGAGGAACCATGCGGATGTTGCAGACCTTGGAAACAAGGGGAACAGTTCGGGAGGCTCTTGGGTTTGCCTCCAGTACAAAAACCTTTCCGTTTTCGATGGCATACTGCATATTCATAAGTCCCTGTACATGCATTTCTTCTGCAATTCGTCTGGTGTATTCCTTAATGGTTTCTACATTTTCTGTGGAAATGTGAACGGAAGGAATGATGCAGGCAGAGTCACCGGAGTGAACACCGGCCAGTTCAATGTGTTCCATAACGGCGGGAACAAAAGCATGGGTTCCGTCGCTGATAGCATCGGATTCACACTCCAGAGCATGATTCAGGAAACGGTCGATCAAAATCGGACGATCCGGTGTTACACCTACAGCAGCCTTCATATAGTCAGTCATTGCATCGTCATCGTAGACAACTTCCATGCCGCGGCCGCCTAATACATAGGAAGGACGCACCATAACAGGATAACCGATTTTATTGGCAATCTGTTTTGCCTCTTCCACTGTGGTAGCCATTCCAGATTCCGGCATAGGAATACCCAGCTTGTCCATCATTGCACGGAACTGGTCTCTGTCTTCCGCCAAGTCGATGACAGCAGGTGAGGTTCCGAGAATTTTTACGCCATTCTTTTCCAAATCGGAAGCCAGATTCAAAGGAGTCTGTCCGCCAAACTGAGCGATTACGCCGAGCGGTTTTTCTTTTTCGTAGATGCTCAGTACATCCTCCAGGGTAAGGGGCTCGAAGTAGAGCTTGTCGGAGGTGTCGTAGTCCGTAGAAACGGTTTCCGGGTTACAGTTTACGATGATGGATTCAAATCCGAGCTTTTTCAGTGCCATAGCAGCATGAACGCAGCAGTAGTCAAACTCAATACCCTGACCGATTCGGTTCGGACCTCCGCCCAGGATCATGATCTTGCGGTTAGAGGATACAGTAGATGCATCCTTTGCATTGTAGGTAGAGTAGTAGTAAGCACTGTCCTTGGTTCCGCTTACATGTACACCCTCCCAGGCCTGTGTAAGACCGATTTCTTTTCGTTTGTTTCGGATATCGCTTTCCGGAAGTTCCAGAATCTGGCTGAGGTATTTATCGGAGAAGCCATCCTTTTTCGCCTGAATCAGTGCTGCATCTGACGGAAGAGCACCTTTGCCTTGTAAAAGAACTTCCTCTTCCTCTACCAGTTCCTTCATAGCCTGCAGGAATTCCAGCTTGATCTTGGTCAGGTCGTGAATTTCCTGAATGGTGGCACCCTTTCTCAGTGCTTCGTAAATAATGAAGTAGCGTTCACTGGATGGAGTATGGAGCTTCTGCAAAAGATCTTCTTTGGAAAGGGTATCGAAGTTCTTGGCATGACCGAGACCATAGCGGCCGGTTTCCAAGCTTCGGATTGCCTTCTGGAAGGCTTCTTTGAAATTCTTTCCGATACTCATAACTTCGCCTACGGCACGCATCTGAGTTCCAAGTTTATCTTCGACACCTTTGAATTTTTCAAAAGCCCAGCGGGCAAATTTGATTACAACATAATCTCCATCCGGAACATATTTATCCAGAGTGCCGTATTTTCCGCATTCAATATCCTTCAGTGTAAGACCACAGGCAAGCATAGCGGAAACAAGGGCGATCGGGAATCCGGTTGCTTTAGAGGCAAGGGCAGAAGAACGGGAGGTTCTCGGGTTAATCTCAATAACAATGATGCGGTCAGAAACCGGATCATGTGCAAACTGGACATTCGTACCGCCGATGACCTGTACAGAATCAACGATTTTATATGCCTGCTCCTGCAGACGGTTCTGGACATCCTGGGAGATGGTAAGCATAGGAGCTGCGCAGAAGGAATCACCGGTATGAACCCCCATCGGGTCAATGTTTTCAATGAAGCATACGGTGATCATGTTTCCTTCACTGTCTCGAACAACCTCTAATTCCAGCTCTTCCCAGCCGATGATGGACTCTTCTACGAGGACCTGACCTACCAGACTGGCCTGAAGACCTCTGGCCATAACGGTTTTCAGCTCTTCTTTATTGTATACAAGGCCGCCGCCTGCACCCCCCATTGTGTAGGCCGGACGAAGAACAACCGGATAACCAAGTCTGGAAGCAATCTCAAGACCTTCCTCGACAGAATATGCAACCTCACTTCTTGCCATTTCGATGCCGAGAGAATTCATAGTATTTTTAAATTCAATACGGTCTTCGCCTCGTTCGATAGCATCCACCTGAACACCGATGACCTGAACATGGTATTTATCAAGGATACCTTCTTTGTAGAGCTCAGCACACAGGTTCAGACCGGACTGGCCGCCCAGGTTTGGAAGCAGTGCATCCGGACGTTCCTTTGCAATGATTTCCTCCAGACGATTTACATTAAGCGGTTCAATATAAGTAATATCCGCTGTTTCCGGATCCGTCATGATGGTTGCAGGATTGGAATTTACAAGAACAATTTCGTATCCCAGTTTTTTCAGTGCTTTACAAGCCTGGGTTCCGGAATAATCGAATTCGCAGGCCTGACCGATAATAATAGGGCCGGACCCGATGATCAGAACTTTGTGTATATCAGTTCTTTTTGGCATTGGTTTTCCTCCTTTTAAGCATACGGGCTTATCGTATAGATTCTATCATAGGGGGAATGGAGTAACAAGAAAAAAGCAATAGAAAAGCTCCCAATGAGAAATGGGAGCTGTAAAAACATTACATAAAAAAACGTTTTTGGATTTCAGAAAGTAAAGATCTTCCCTTGAAGATCAGGGTACCAAGGAAGGTGGAAACGCTGACCAGAAAGCAGATGCGCCACAAAAGCACCAGCTCATTTTGCAGAATGACGATGACAACGATCCAGCAGATGATTCCTACAAAAAAGCTGCTTATAAAGTAGACCATACCGCCTTCGCTTTTGTCGGTCAGAGTCAGAACAAAGTTCATGATCAGGGCACCCATTAAAGGAATTGGAATGATGCCGATGAGAGACGGAAACCAAAAGGAAGACAGAAAAAGTGCAACGATTCCAGCAATTGCCAAAATGGTAAAGGTTCCGATGACACTGTGCTTCAAGGCAAGAACTCGCCGAAAGGTAATTTCCCCGATAATGATATAAAGGATGGGAAGAATGCACCAGTTAATGGAAGAAAAAGGATCCGCCCAGAAATCAAAGAGAAAAAGTGCAATGATGGCAGTCAGAACACAAAAAGTCTGGGTTTTCATTAATCTGGAGCTGACCTTTGGCCTTGGCTGAGGCGGCCAGATATTTTCAGAACCTTCTCCGGAAAGCTGATTTTGACAAAGGGGGCAGACATTAAAATCTCCGCCTACCTGGATTTTACAGTAAGGGCAATGCTTCATGGTGTTACCTCCGTTGCGTAAAGCTGAACCGAAATACCGTCAAAAGAAAGGCTTCGGACAAAATTTTTCAGGACCTTTGTGTTCACATAAGGATTTGTAACGCCCAAAACCAGACGATCCTGATAGGAAAAGAGTGTGATGAAAATGTTTTCAGAGCTGCAGAATCCGCTGTAATATTCGATGTACTTTTGCATTTCTGCAGGAACTTTCATAACACCCAGGTTGGAAACAACGGCAGATACCTTTTTATCCTCCTGCTTGGCAACAAAGCGAAGACCACCCTTTTTTAAATAAAGGGGAACCATTCGGATCGCTGCATTGTGCTGCAGATTTTGATAAAAATTCATATGAGCCTTTATATTTTCGGGAGCCAGGCTTTCCTTGAAGCTGCGATCGTATTCCTTAGCCAGTTCTTCCAGCGTTTCTTCACCGGTAGGTTTATGAGTAATTGAAATATTGTTGAAGAAATTTCGAATCGAATCCGAAGGATAATAATTTCGAAGATTAACCGGCATACTAATGGAAATCGGAACTTTTCTTGCGGAAAAAGGCATGTCCTTCATAAAGGCAAGAATCAGCTGAGCTCCAAGATAAGAGGTAAGGCTGACCTTCATGGCACGGGAGCGGGAGAGAAGCTCCTGTAAAGGCAGATGGATTTCCATAAACTGCAGCTGGTTAGAGGAAAGCTTCAGTCCAATGGGGTGATAGGCCTTTTTCAGCATGGCAGGTGCTTTTTTGGCCTCTCCGAAAAAATGCTTAAAGCTGTCCTCAAAAAGCTCAGAGGAGGAGGCTCCGGAATGAATTACAGTTTCCGTAAATTCACTGGGATGCAGCTGCTTTAAGTAATTCAGAAGGATAATGTTCAGAAATTCGATTGCCCCTGTTCCGTCGCTGATGGCATGAAAAACGTCCAGATTAATCCTTTTCTGGTAATAGCTGACTTCAAAGTGGAGTTCTTTGTGATTTTTGGGGTTGTATAAAAGAGGACAAACCCGGCGAAACTCCTTTGAAACCTTTGGAGAAGAGCTGGATTCTTCAATATAAGGCCAGAAAAATCCGGAATGAATCCGGACGTGAAACTGGGGACGAAGAAGGATTGCTTCCTCAAGAGCAGTTTGCAGAAGCTCCGGCTGAATAGCTTCTTTCAGCGTGCAGCTGATTCGAAGGGATCTTGTATCCCGTTTATTTAAAGTTGAAAGAAAAAGGTTGGCGACATTGTCTGCCTGATACCATTCACGATTATCCATAAAAAACCTCGACTATCAAAGCATTTAACTTGATTGGAGTACAGATTCCAATGAAGTTGAAATTATAGCAAGGCTATTATAAGACTTCTAACAAAAGAAAACCAGAAAAAAAACCGAAACAGCAGACAAAGAAGAAAACTGTTCCGGTTAAATTCCTTAATTCACACCAGGCTCATCTAAAAGCTTTGACATGCTTTTCAGACTGATGCCGATGGTGGACATATTGTGAAGCGTTGCGGAAAGCGTTGGCTGAATCAGGCCGGCTACGCCAAGGACAATCAGACTGCCGTTGATGCCGATGATCTTTCGGAAGTTTGAATTTACCCGTGCGGTCATGGCATTGCTGATCCGTTTTAAGGTAACCAGAGCGGAAAGGTCTTCTGCGGAAATCGTAATATCAGCAATCTCTCGGGCAATCTGGGCTCCGTCAGAAATTGCAATTCCCACGTCAGAGGCAGAAAGAGCCGGAGAGTCATTGACACCGTCTCCGATCATAACCACCTTATGGCCTTTTTCTTTTTCGCTTTTGACAAAGGCGGCCTTATTTTCCGGCAAAACTTCTGCATAAAATTCATCCAGATTCAGCTGTTTTGCAACCTCGGCTGCGCTGTATCTGCTGTCTCCGGTCATCATGACAATCTTCTGAAATCCATTTTTCCGAAGGGCTTTGATTACATCGGCAGCATCCTCCCGGACCGGATCTTCAATACAGATGATGCCCACAAGAGTGTGGTCAATTGCCATATAGAGCCTGGAATAATGAGGCGAAATTGATGCAAGCGTTTCCTGATAGCCATCCGGTGCAAGGCATTTTTCATCATCAAAAATGAAATGATAGCTTCCGATAACAACCTTCTTTTCATTGATATGGGATGCGATACCGTGGGCTACGATATACTCGATCTTCGTATGCATTTCCTCATGAAGCAGATTTTTGTTTACTGCAGCCTTTACGACAGCCTTTGCCATGGGGTGAGGAAAATGTTCCTCCAGACAGGCTGCGATGCGCAAAAGCTCATCGGAATCGGTCGCAGACAGGGAAATAACCTTTTTCACGGTAGGTGTAGCATGGGTTAAGGTACCTGTTTTATCGAATACAATGGTAGTTGCATCTGCCATGGCTTCCAGATATTTTCCGCCCTTTACGGTGATATGACTTTCACCGGCCTCCCGAATGGCAGAAAGCACGGTAATGGGCATGGCCAGCTTCAGGGCACAGGAAAAATCAACCATAAGGACAGACAGTGCTTTGGTAATATTTCGGGTGAAAAGTCCTACCAGACCGGTTCCAAGAAGTGTATAGGGAACAAGTCTGTCGGCCAAATGTTCCGTGCGGCTTTCCGTAGCGGACTTCAGTTTTTCCGTTTCTTCAATAACAGATATGATTTTTTCGTATTTGGAAGAACCGATGCTTTCTTTTACGGAAATAGTAAGCTCGCCTTCCTCCAGAACAGTTCCGGCATATACATAGCTGCCGCTTTTCTTTTCCATCGGAAGAGGCTCTCCGGTCAGAGAGGACTGGTTTACCATACCCTCTCCATGGGAAACGGATCCATCAAAGGGAATTACATTGCCCATGTGGACTACAATGCTGTCACCCGGTTTGACGGAGTCGGCAGGAACGAGAATTTCATGATCCTCGGTTTTCAGCCAGACATTTTCCACATGCAAAGACATACTCTGGGCAAGATCCATAACGGACTTTTTGTGTGTCCACTCTTCCATAATCTCTCCGATTCCAAGAAGGAACATGACGGAGGAAGCAGTAGAAAAGTCTGCTCGCAGGACAGAAACGCCGATGGCAGTTGCGTCCAAAACAGAAACATCCAGCTTTTTGGAAGCAAGAGAGAGAAGGCCTTTGGCGATGTATTTTGCAGAATGGAAGATGGTAAAGGCAGCCCGAATGGGAACCGGAAGCAAAAGTCTTTTACTGTAGTGAAGAAGGATATTGCGGATGAGCTTATCCTTGTATTCGGCATTTAAAGCTCTTGAGGAGCTTTCAAGAACCGTATCCGGAACAGTTACCGTTTCAAAATGAAATTTTCGGATCGCAAGGATCATATCCTCACGGCTTCCGTGAAAGACCACAACTGCATCTGCTGTGTTTTCATAAACAACTGCCTTCGTTACAGAAGGCAGGCTTGTAAGATAATACTGCAGGGTATCGGCTTCCCGAAAGCTCAGCCTTGTTCTTGGAAGATGAAAACGAAGTCTTCCGGAAAGCTCATGTTTTATAGTGAATTTCACTGCTTATACGCCTCTTTCTTAGTTTTCAGCAGCTTCTTCGCATGTTTCGGTAGCAGGATCAACTGCAGCAGCTTCACATGTTTCTGCTTCATCAGCAATTTCCTGAGCTGCTTCTTTTGCGGCACGCTCTTCGTTGATCTGTTTTGCACCTGCAAGAATGTCACTGCAGTTTTCCTGAAGAACGGTGGTCTTGTCTACAATGCAATCCTTTGCACGAAGAACAGCTGCTGTACAATGAGTGTAAGCATTCTTTGCATCTTTGCTGGAAAGCAGCTTAATACCTGCTGTTCCGAAAAGTACTCCGCCTGCGAATAATCCTAATTTTCCAAATTTCATATAAATATCCTCCTTCGTGAAATGAAGGACCCTCCACAGAGAGTCCCTTTCTTAGATTTCCTTATTGATGATACATTATAATGGAAAAGCAGTGTGTTGGCCAAGTCTAACATTCTGTTGAAAATGCATAAAAAAGCGAAATAAATCGAGAGAAAATCATACAATAGATATAAAAAAGAGGGCTGCCTGCTGACTGGAAATAAGGTTGAAAAAATGTTAGAATAGAGAAAAATCAGAAAAGCTGGGAGAAGAAATGAAAGACAAGGGAACAATCCGGAGCAGGATTATACATACATTTATTATATTGGGGATTTTGATCGGGGTGTTTCTCTTTGTATTGCTGCTTCAGAAAACACAGACCTTTGCGGCAATCGGGAAAATGATCAGCAGTGTTCAGGCATTGCTTTTCGGATTGGTTATATCCTGTCTGATCTCTCCTCTGGTAAATTTCTTTGAAGGAACCTTTGACAAAAAGTTTCCGGAACGGATCAGGAAGAAAGAGAAGGTGATTCGGGGATTGGCCGTTGCAATTTCAATGGGGATTATGATTTTCATCATTGTTGCGGTACTTTTGCTCATTATTCCTCAGATCAGTGTCACCTTAACAAACATCATTCCATCTTTTGGTAATATGATAGAGGGATTTAACAGCTGGTTTAAAAGCCTTTCCAAGGCGGAATTCTGGCAGGAGAGGGTATATCCTTATGTATCAGATTTTACCACGAATATTTCAAATTTGATTTTAAGTAAATTTGGAGTTGGAACGGAAGCCTATACCAGTCTCACCAGCGGGATTGTCAATGCATTCAGTCTTTTAATGAATCTTCTGGTAGGTGTAATTCTGGCCGTTTATCTGCAGATGAGCAAGGAGAAACTTTTCGGACAGGTGGCAAAGCTGAATAAGGCCATTTTTCAGGAAAAAGTTGGAGGATATCTCACAGAGATTATTGATGAAGGAGCCAGAATTTTTTCCGGATTTTTCAGTGCGAAGATTCTGGAAGCAATCCTTATGGGTGTTATGAACTTCGCAGCCATGATGATATTGCAGCTGCCTTATGCAACTTTGATCAGTGTAGTAGTAGGAGCGGCAAATATAATCCCATTTTTCGGACCCTATATCGGAACCATTCTGGGTGCGGCAGTTATCATATTGGTAGACCCCTGGCAGGCTCTGATATTTGTAATTGTAAGCATCGCTATTGTTCAGATTGATGGAAATATTTTAGGACCGAGAATTTTAGGACACTCCACCGGATTGTCACCAATCTGGGTTGTAGTGGCAATTTTCCTGTTTACCGGATGCTTCGGCATTATCGGTGCCTTCATCGGAGTTCCTGTTTTTGCATGGATCTATTATGTTGTAAAGCGGCTGACCGAGGCATCGTTGCAGCGACAGGATTTGCCAACAGATACTGCTTATTATGAGAAAAACCGTGAACGTTCTATGAGAAGAACAGAAAAGAAGAACAATGAAAAAATATGAAAAAGCCGCTGCAGAGTTGCAGCAGCTTCAAACAAAAGCAGCTTCGGCTGCTTTTTTTACTCAATAGAGAGGATTTCAGAAAAGCCTGTGATTTCAAAAACTTCCTGAACCTCCGGATTCACATGGAGAATTTTCATGTAGCCCTGTTTGTTCATGGATTTCTGCAGCTTCAAAAGAAGACGAAGTCCTGCAGAGGAAATGTACTCCAGATCCTGAAAGTCCAATTCAATCGCAGTAAGGCCTGAAAGAAGTGCATCAATTTCTGTTTCCAGCTGTGGAGCAGTTGTGGTATCCAGTCTTCCGATTACCTTCACATCCAGCTTTGTTCCACTGAGATTTTTTACGATTTCCATTGTGTTACCTGCCACTCAAAATGTGTTTAAATATACTCAAACACATCGAGAAATTGAAGTCC
>CAVFRH010000112.1:0-3878 GCA_963624695.1 bacterium | reverse complement strand
GTATAATTACTACCTTCATATTTTCCTCTTTCATTCCGACTGATAACTCAGTACCTGCCTGCTGTCATATCCCTGCTTCTTAAAATCCGAGCACAAGACATCCATTCGGACAGGTCTGATACAAAGAAGATTCATGGCTTTTCCCTGATCTGCCAGATTCTGCAGTGCTTTCACCGGAATCTTTTTGTATTTTGCATGAGAAATATAGATGTCCGACATAGGTTCGATCAGCTCGGCTACTCCCATCACCTGTACACTTTTTAAGGATCCAAAGCCAGGAATCGCATCATAAACCGCAAGGCTTACATTTTTATTTTTCTCCAGGCCGATAAATTTCTCACCGCCCTCCGTGAAAATCCAGAATGTTCCGTCATGGAAGCTATACTCCAGGGGTGTGCAGCGGACATAGTCACCTGTACCTGTTGCCAGGGCACAAACTGAATTTTTCATAAGATAATCTTCCGTAAATTTTTTTAATTCATCAGCAGGCATCTCTTTGCGCTCTTTCTGCGTCCAGAATGCGGCTGCTGCCTTATATTCTTCTGTTGTCATATATGATGCTCCTAAAATTATTGTTCTTTTATTACTCTTTTTTTCCAAAAGTACGCTTTCAATGTCCACTTTCAACTTTCCAATGTCCACTTTTCATTACAATTACTTTACTTCCAATCCAGCAATATTTTGCTTCAGCCATTTACTGTTTAATTCAATGCTCTGCATCGGATCTTTATTGATCCAGTTTTCGTGACTTTCAAGGACAACAGCTTCTACATCATTTGCCTTGGCAATCTCTTTCATTTTTTTAAGTTCAAGACAATTCCATGCTGTCCGCCTTCAGAATTGAAATCATGGCTTTCTTTGAATAACTGATTCCGCGATCCGTCACATGCCACAACTTCATACGCATTCCAAGAGTCTATATCCATCTGCGGTATTAGTAAAATCAAATTTATATTCATACTTCAACTTTAATCATCCACCCATTCCATGTCCGCCTCAACTTCCCAGAATTTTTTCCCGTCAAACAAAGGCTGCTCCAGAAACTTATCCAGACTCAATTGATGATCAAGTCCCTCTACATACCAGAGCATTTTTCCTTCCGGTTCCCATTGCTGTAGTTCAAAGCGATACTGATCGTTTTCAAGAACATATCCCTGAGAAAAATATTTCTTGCCATTGTATATATAGATCAGTTCCTCTCCGCCCCACAGTTTATCAACAAATTCTCTAATATTTCCATTGCGCATTTTATTGAACCCCCTTAAAAAAATGTTTGTATTGCTTGTATATCTTGGAATTTTTATGTAAGACCTTTGTCGTTCTGCCAAACGAAGTTTTCGCATTTTGACTGAACTCTTTTCCATAGATATGATAGTGGAGGACTTTTGATTTTCCTTTTGCAATGGATTGTTCTGAATGGTATGCAATCTCAAGTCTAAGATTATGCCCTTTATCATAAATCCGCATCATGTTAAAGGTTCCGTCTGGATTCATTTTTAAATAAGCACCACTGGAATGAGACGATTCCGGTAAACCGTGCTTTCCACTGCCTGCCATTCCTTTTAAAACCTTGACTCCATGAAACTTTCCATCTGCTGAAAAACTCGTATCGACCTCGTAGGTGTATGCGACTGCATTTTCTGCTGCAAATGTTCCTCTTCCTCCCATATCATCTCACCACCTTCCGAGAAGCCAAGTAGTCCACCCGTATGATGTTGCCTTGCATTTCCGGAAACGGTGTTCCAAAAACTATGATGCTCTCCGGATTCAAGCGTTCCAGCATCTCATTGTAGCCACGCAGGAAGTCACGTTTTTCATGTTTGCAGCCGATCATGCCCACAGCGACGGTCCCGCCTTGTTCTATACCATCAAAGCAAAACCCATAATTTCTCGGTGTGCTCCAGCTCACTGTCGGAATCACTGTTAATCCATGACTCTGCCAATATGCCCCGCACCACCTGCTGTGAGCAACGCTTTCTAACTGTCTCCATGGTTTCATATCCGAATAAGTCGAAAAATCCGGTGTCAGCAAGAATGCATACTGTGCAAACTTGGGCAACGACCTATCAGGATTGCGATAAATATTCTCAAATCTATAATCGTCTGCAAAAAAATGCACACCGCACTGTTTGTTTGTGGCATTATCATTTGATCGGGTATCCGAACAAGCTATCAGGCGAATATTCGAAATGTCCAGTTTCTGTTTTTTCACCAAGGGTATTCCCCACTGACCGCACTCAGGATATTGATTTCGCATGAATAACGGATCTGAGCGCATACTTTTACTTGTTTTATAAAGCATAACTATTCCTTCTTTCTGCTTCTTTTTTAGAAGCTCATCGTATTTGTCAATTGTCATTTTGTACAAATCGCCAATTGAAAGCACCTCCTGGATATGCTACACTTTATGCGATTAAATGTGTGGGTATAGCATATCCACGATGAAGCGTGTCGAAAGTTTGTGACCAGCAATCTTTCAATGCGCTTTATTTTTCGTTCATAGGTCATCACCCCTTTCATTGTCTTTCGGTCAGCTTGCAGCCGGAATTTGATGAAGTAATTTGAGTTCATAAGCTGTGTAATTCTTGCCTCCAAAGTGCAACCATTTATAATAGTAATTCAAAGCATTGCATGCTGCTTCATAGCTAATGAAAAAATGTCCCAATATATCCTCTGGTGAAGATGGCGTAATCCGATGTATCAATGGCGGCGGAGCAATCGCATACTTTGCGAAGAAATTAGCTTCCGCTTCTGCAATTTCCGGATCAGTATCATCATTATGTCCCAGAACGCAATGCCCAATTTCGTGCAAAATTGTCATATTCGATCTCTCATACCCTCTGGTGTCATCATAGTAGATGTATTCTCTGCCATCTCCCGGTTCTAAGTAAAACCCATCTGGACTTATTTTCTTCGCTTCTCGTCGCGCTTTTCTGCTTAATCCAGAATACGGGATAACAATTATCCCCATTTTCTGAGCAATCTCGAAACCACTGATCGGTGTGCATTTAACATCATACCGAATAAACACATCGATAACTTCCTGCTTAATGAACTCGTAGTCTTCGTCGTCCAGTCGCATACTACCTCCTGTTAATCTCCAGACATTAGAATCTTGATAATATCCATTTTTTCATCTTTTGACATTTGATGTACATTCCGTGCTATCAAACGCTTGGCATAGCCAATTTCACCAGTAGAGTCAACCTCGTTGCCGCTCATCAAGTAATCCACAGTCGTTCCAAGTACCTCAGCAATGCGGGAAATCACCGATGCTCTGGGTGTTCGATCACCTTTTAGGTAATGCGACATCGCAGCTTCTGTCACTCCGACTCTTGCTGCCAAATCCTTTTGAGTCATATTCTTCTGTTGCAAAAGCAGAGCCAGTCTCTCATTGAATGTGTCAGCCATATGTTTCATCCTCCTATTTTAAAGTCGTGCACTCGACATCTTTTATTATAATTTTGTATTATCGTTTTATCAAGTATAATACTGTATATAGTTCTTATATGCATTTGCACACCAGATATAGTAAAATTGGGTGTTCCCAATTTCGGGGCACACCCAACAATAACACTATTACCTGTACACGATCTCATTCAAAATAATTTCCTCTTAAATGAAGAAAATCTTCAAAGCTTAATGCCATGGAGCAAACAATTTCCCGCTTACATAAAAAATCCAGAAGACTAAGAATCTTCTGGATTTTATTTTTTACAGCATTAAGGAAATCGATGTGTGGTTTGTGAGACGCTTACGTTTAATGCTCCTTAAATTTATCTTTATCCAGTATCTTAATCACTCTTGCCGGATTTCCAACTGCGACAGCATAATCCGTAATCCATCTTTGTAGTGCTGGTTTTGCACTGTCCACACTG
>CAVFRH010000111.1:0-4980 GCA_963624695.1 bacterium | reverse complement strand
GTCTCTATGGATGCAATGGCAGACTTTATTAAGGAAACAGCCAAAAAAAATGGGATTCCAAGGGGAGATGCAGCAGTTGTACTGCCGGCAAGCAGGGTCTTTACGCGAAGTGTAGAGGTGCCGAAGATGACCGAAACACAGCTGGACTACAACCTCCCGTATGAATTCAAGGATTACCTGGGACAGGAAAAAAGTGAATATTACTTCGACTATGCGGTAGAAGGACTGGCAAAGGATGAAGCGGGAAATGTAAAGGAAATGAAGCTCTTTGCCGCAACTGCCTTAAAGAAAACCATTGAAGATTACCGAGATATGTTCCGCCGGGCAGGCTACAGCTTAAAGGTGGCTCTTCCGGAGGAAATTGTTTACCGGGATCTGATCAAGGCATGCAAAAATCCGCAGTCAGATACCTGCTTTGTAGATATCGGCTATCGTGCCATCCGTATGTATTTCTTTAAAGGAGAGGTATTTTCAAGTAGGCGAAGTATCGACATCGGCATTCGGGAACTGGTGGAAAGCCTTTCCGAATCCAGAGGCATTACCATGCAGATGGCTTATGAACATATGCGAAGCAACTACGACGATGCCCTGATCGAGCCGGCCTCTCAGGAAATTTATCACAGCATGGCGATCGAAATCTTAAAAGCCGTAAACTTTTACAATTACAACAACCGTGCGCAAAAGTTGAATCGCATTTATCTTTGCGGAGGAGGAGCAGACCTTACACCCATTCGGGATGCCATAGCAGAACTGACCGACATGGAGCTGCTTTCTGTTGGAAACATTTTGCCAAAGGATCTGGCCGGAGAAGAAGCCTGGCTCTATGCCAGAGCCATCGGCTGTGCAATGGAGGCTCAGACCCCAAAGAAGATCAGCTTAAAGGCTGCAGCTTATCCAACTAAACAGACTATAAATCTAGCAAAAAAGGAATCACATAAGCAAAGTCTTATGACTTTGTCCATTGGCATTGCAGCGATTGCGGTTCTTGCCTTTTGTGTTACCAAATTTGCGGTAATCGATCAGTTCGCCAGACAAAATGAGGCAGCAAAGGCTTACGGTGAAGTGCATTCCCAGTATACGGAAATGGAAGATAAGCTGTCGGATTACAGTCAGGTGGAGCAAGAGTATCATACTTATTCCAAAAACTGGATGACAGACGGAGAAACCGGAGTTTCCATTGACCGTATGGATGTTCTGGATCTGATCGAAAAGAAAATGATGACCTGCGGAACAGTGGATTCGGTAAATATTGAAGAAAATACCGTCATCGTCAATATGTCTGGCATGAACTTAAAGCAGATTTCTTCTATGTTTACAGACATTCAAAAGCAGGACATTGTGGAGAGTGCAAAGCTTACCCTTGCCCAGACGGCAAAGTCATCGGATGAGACTCTGGAATTTTCTGTAACCATTACCCTGACCCATACAGAAGAGGAGGAAGAAGAGTCATGAACCGTGCCTTTACTACCCGGGAAAAGATAATGCTTCTTGTATTGGCGGTGATCCTTATCGTCATTGGCTATTACAAGTTTGTTCTGGAGCCGATCAATGAATCCATTTCTACTTATCAGTTGAATACAGAGACGGAGCAGAGTGAGATTTTGCAAAATACGGCTCAGTTAAAAAAGATGAGTGACATGCAGTCAGAGATCGAGGAAATGAAGGCCAGTGGCACAGCCAAGGCACTTCCAAGCTACGACAATACGGACGCTATGCTGATTGAACTCAACACGATTCTCAGCCAGGCAAGTGATTATTCCTTAAGCTTTGGAACGGTTACCGCTTTGGAAGAGTCCACTTACATTATGAAGCGGCCGGTAAACCTGGAATTCTATACCTCAGACTACAAAACAGCACGTTTGATTTTGGATGAGCTGCATGAAAGCGATAACATCAATCAGATTTCTGATTTTTCAATGGAAATTAGTGACAATGGAAGTGTCAGCGTGAAGCTGAGTATTTCTTATTTTGAGTTGGCAGAGTAATGTGAAGATGTTCATTATCATGTCTTCTGACATTTAAAAATTTTGGAGGAGTTATGCTATGACACAAAAAATGGGCTCTTTAAGGCGTGAGAAGAAAGGCTTCACGCTTGTGGAGATGCTTGTTGTTGTGGCTATTTTAATTGCAGCCATTGCGGTGAGTGTGGTTTCCATTACTGCAATCCGCAAGGAGCTGCGTCAAAAGGAACTGGACAGCAAGGCAGAGACAATCTATGTAGCAGTGCAAAGGCGGATGGCAGAACTTTGTGCATCCGGCTATGAGGATCTGTACCAGTATGAGGAGGGAAGCTCCCGTGGCATCGAAAAGGTAGGACTTGTGCCAAGCGATGTAGACGGTGACACAGAAATCACGGAAGACACCCTCTGCTATGTTGAGGCACAAAAGGATGCGGATATGAGTGATGCAGCCTCGGATCTGGTGCCGGAGGATTCCATAGATGAAGCACTTCGTTCCAATCAGTGGCACATTGAATTCGATCCGGACAGCGGCAGCGTTTACGGAGTCTTTTACAGTGAAACAGGAGACATTCCAAGCGATAAAAATGAATTGGATAACCTGCGAAACAGAAAACAAAGGCTGAAGGCAGGGGCAACCGTTGGTTATTACGGTGGAGATCTGACTCAGAATGAGTCTACCGATACCCTCTACCCAGGCATTACCATAGAAAATAAAGAAGAACTGAAGGCAGTCTTTTATTGCAACAATCCTTCCACTACAGAGGAGCTGACCTTCGAGATTACTCTTTCAGATGGAAAAAATACATACAAAAAAACCATTCCTTACGCATCTTTGGAGCGGGTTTCTTCCAGAATCTATCGTTACACCTGGGTTCTGGACAGTTTAAAGAGTGAAAAGAGCCGCTTCTATGCCCAGACGGAAGGAAAGCTGACCTGCGGAACCGATCTGAATATCAAGCTGTCGGTTTCCAGTACGGATTCCATGGTGGATACTGCTCAGGTGGAAAAGACCACCAACAGTTTGTTTGATTATCGTGAAAATTCGGATTCCGATACGGCTTTGATTTCTTACGGCCGTCATCTGCAAAATCTGGATGAGGCTTCCCATGTATCGGAAAAGATCACAAAGGCCGTTCAGTTGAGTGATATTTCCTTTGCGGATAATGCAAACGATGATGCAGACTGGTATTCCCTTTACAAGGATTACAGCTTTGAGCCAATCGAAAATGACAATCTTACATCCTACGACGGACAGTCGGATCTGGATGGCACGCAGATGAACACCTCAATTTATGCTCTGCATATCGGAAATGAAGAAGGCGGAGAATCTGGTCTTTTCAAGACTTATTCTGGCAGTATTAAAAATGTTACCCTGACCGGTACGAAAATTGAAAAGGGCAGTGATGTAGGTGCTCTGATCGGAAAAGCAGATGGAGATGTTACGATTGAAAATTGTTCGGTTTACTTAAGCAGTAAGCAAGGAGACTTGGAAGGCATTACTGCAGTTGATCAGGCAGAGGATGTAGACCCTTGGATCAAGGGCGATACCGTAGGCGGACTGATCGGTCGTTCCGAAGGAAAGGTAGAGATCAAAAATTCTTTTGCGGCAACACTTCTTAAGGGAAGCAAAATGGCCGGAGGCCTGATTGGCTCAGCAGAAGGAAATGTAACAGCAAATATGGTGTACGCAGACTGCTATATTCTGGCACCGCAGACAGGCGGTTTGTTTGCAGATACATCAGAAAAAGCAGAGATTACACTGGAAAACTTCTATGCGGTAGGCTATCAGGTAGGCTCAAAGAGCGAGGCCGGCATAGCGGCAGGAGCGGTGACTTCTGCAAAGAACGGCTACTGTGCAATTGAGTTTACTGGGGAAAGTGATACAAAGCTTTACTCCACAGCAGAAAGTGGAAGTATGTCAAATGTTTACTATCTGACAGGTTCCAATCCACTTTCCGGCAGCACAAGTGTCAGCTACAAGGAGCTGAACGAAAACGGAAGTGAAAAGCTTGGAAGTGCTTTCACCTCCAGTTCCGGAAGCTCCAGCTATCCATACAATTTAATGAATCAGGGACTTTCTACCTATTCTTATCCACGTTTAAGTGAGCTGAATCATTATGGAGACTGGAAGGCAGAGTTTGAGTCCGGACGTCTGGTTTACTACGAACGTTATGAAGATGGCTCCTACGGCTTTGAGGGTGCCAATGTTTCCACACTGTCTGGTTCAGGAATGGTGCTTGGAGATGGCTATGCCCTGGCGTACACCTCAGACACAAAGCCAGCAGAGGGAACACAGATCAAGGTGGTATATGGAAGTGCAAATACCGAGGCTACTATTGCGGTAAGTACGATGTATACCGTTTCCAGCGGCAGTGAGGTCTACTATCTGGTGCCTCTTCCAAAGGAGATTGTGAATCCGAGTCTGGATGGAGAAAACAGCTTCTATCAGAAGATCACCATCAGCTCAGACGGAGTGGAAAATGAATATTATTACAATCCGTATTTTGCAAAGACGGTAACGACCAATGACAAGACACCGGATGCACCGGATCAGATCTACATTCGATCGCCTCGTCAGCTCTATGCACTGAGTCGTTTTTACAGCAAGTATGCAGCTGAGACAAAGAAAAGTGTCTTCGAGCAGGAATTAAATCTGGACTATAGCTCCTACCTTTGGAGTGAATATACTGCAGAAGGAGAAATTTCTTCTCAAAGCCCGATTGATGCAGACGAAGGATTTTTGGCAGATTACAATGGCAGCTACCACACCATCAGCGGACTGTCCATTACATCTTCTGTTTCCAATACGGGACTTTTCGGAACCATTGCAGAAACAGGAAGAGTCCGTAACCTATTCCTGACTGGCAGTGTGGGAAGCGAAAGCATTACCCGTACCACAAGTGCCGGAAATGTAGCCTCCGGAAGCAGCAATTCCTCAAACATTGGCGCACTTGCCGGTGTAAATATGGGAACAATCAGCAACTGTGCAGTCAGCGGCTATACCATACAGTACTACGGC
>CAVFRH010000110.1:0-2009 GCA_963624695.1 bacterium | reverse complement strand
CGGCCTTAGGATTCTCTCCTCATCCACCTGTGTCGGTTTACGGTACGGGTACAGTGCAAACTATAGCGGCTTTTCTCGGCACATACTCAAGATGCTTCCCTACTTTACTTCGGTCCGCATAACGCCCTCGGATTGAATGACGGATTTGCCTATCACTCTCCTACTTCGCTTACACGCGGCTTTCCATTCCGCGCCCATCTCTTATACATGCGTCCCCACAGTTCTGTTACACTGCAGTGCAGGAATCTCAACCTGCTGTCCATCGGCTACGACTTTCGTCCTGACCTTAGGTCCCGACTCACCCAGGGCAGATCAGCTTTACCCTGGAAACCTTGGATATTCGGCCGTAAGGATTCTCACCTTACTCTCGCTACTCATTCCGGCATTCTCTCTTCAAGATCCTCCACAGCTCCTTTCGGTACTGCTTCGCTGAATCTTCAATGCTCCTCTACCAATCACTTACGTGATTCCTAAGCTTCGGTATCGTGTTTTAGCCCCGGACATTTTCGGCGCAGGACCTCTCGACCAGTGAGCTATTACGCACTCTTTGAATGTGTGGCTGCTTCTGAGCCAACATCCTGGTTGTCTTAGAGATCCCACATCCTTTTCCACTTAACACGTATTTTGGGACCTTAGCTGTAGGTCTGGGCTGTTTCCCTTTTGACTACCCAACTTATCTCGTGCAGTCTGACTCCCGATCATCAATTACACGGCATTCGGAGTTTGATATCTCTTGGTAAGCTTTGACGCCCCCTTAAGAATTCAGTGCTCTACCTCCGCAAATCTAAATCGAGGCTAGCCCTAAAGCTATTTCGAGGAGAACCAGCTATCTCCGGGTTCGATTGGAATTTCTCCCCTACCCACACCTCATCACCACCCTTTTCAACGGATGTGTGTTCGGACCTCCACTACCTCTTACGGCAGCTTCATCCTGGACATGGGTAGATCACCCGGTTTCGGGTCTACCTTCACTGACTTCTCGCCCTATTAAGACTTGGTTTCCCTTCGGCTCCACACCTTTAGTGCTTAACCTTGCCAGTAATGGTAACTCGCCGGACCGTTCTACAAAAAGTACGCGGTTGTACTTTAAAATACTTCCACAGCTTGTAAACACAGGGTTTCAGGTTCTCTTTCACTCCCCTCCCGGGGTCCTTTTCACCTTTCCTTCACAGTACTATGCGCTATCGGTCACTGAGTAGTATTTAGCCTTAGGGGGTGGTCCCCCTTGCTTCCCACAGGGTTTCTCGTGTCCCGTGGTACTCCGGATCCTGCTATGTTAATTTCGATTTCGCCTACGGGGCTTTCACCTCCTGCGGCTGGCTTTCCCAAAACCATTCGGCTATCGATCTTAAATCACGTTTGCAGTCCACTACCCCGCGGTGCATGCACCACGGTTTGGGCTCTTCCCATTTCGCTCGCCGCTACTTTGGGAATCGATGTTTCTTTCTCTTCCTCGCCCTACTTAGATGTTTCAGTTCAGGCGGTTCCCCTCCATAAGCTATGGATTCACTTATGGATACATGAGGTCTTCTCATGTGGGTTTCCCCATTCGGATATCTCCGGATCATTGGATATTTGCTCCTCCCCGAAGCTTTTCGCAGCTTGTCACGTCCTTCATCGGCTCTCAGTGCCAAGGCATCCACCCTGCGCTCTTTTTGCTTGACCTTTCAGTCTCGCTCTGCTGATATAGCGTTATCAACAGCAGCGCACATCAAAACCCTCGGCAGGATCTTGATGCTCCTGTGCTTCTACGGTTCAAGAAACACAGTTTTTGGTTCTTTTCTGATGTCTTGTATCCTATCTTTAACGTTTTAAACGTATTGGATATTGGTTATCTTTTTATCATGTATGTAGTTTTCAAGGTACGTCTCAGTCTTTCACAAGACTGTTCAGGTACATGACTTTCATATATCTGAACAGTCACATGAACTTTTTCTTAAAAAGCCTCTGGCAGCCACCTGCTCTCCCACATCGTCTCCAATGCAGTACCATCGGCCGCTTAGGTCTTA
>CAVFRH010000109.1:0-25496 GCA_963624695.1 bacterium | reverse complement strand
AGTGGTGGCTTAAAGCTTTCGAAAAACACAGGAATTACCTTTGTACAGGAAGTGGTGGCCGTTGCAAAGGCAGTAAAAAAAGAGGAGCCTCTGACGGATGTAGTAATTGAGCTTGGAGGAGAGGACGCAAAGATCATTTATCTTACCGGTGGGATGGAAGAGAGGATGAATGGTGTTTGTGCTGGCGGAACAGGATCTTTTATCGATCAGATGGCTGCTCTTTTACAGACAGATGCAAAGGGATTAAATGAATTGGCGAAAAGCCATAAGGAAATTTACCCGATCGCGTCCAGATGTGGAGTCTTTGCCAAAACAGATATACAGCCTTTGATCAATGAAGGGGCTTCCAGAGAGGATTTGGCAGCATCCGTTTTTCAGGCTATTGTAAACCAGACCATTAGTGGCCTGGCATGCGGAAGAAGAATCAAAGGAAGGATCGCTTTTTTAGGTGGACCATTATTCTTTCTTTCAGAGCTGAGAGAGGCTTTTATCAGAACACTGGATCTGAAAGAAAATGAGGTAATTTTCCCGGAAAATGCACATATGTTTGCGGCAAAGGGAACAGCATATTATTGCTGTCAGGAAAAAACACGCAGTCTTTCGGAAATTATATCTGCATTGGAAAAAGAAAAGGAAAACACTGCAGAAATGAACTGCCTGCCTCCTCTTTTTGAAGACGAAGCAGATTATGAAAGTTTTTGCAGACGACAGGAAAAGTACAAGGTAAAGAAAAGAAATCTGGAAGATTACCAGGGGGAGTGTTATCTTGGAATTGATGCTGGATCTACAACCTTTAAAACAGTCCTGATCTCAAAGGATGCGGAGCTTTTATATTCTTATTATGGAAAAAATCAGGGCAATCCCTTGGAAGAATCAAAAAAGGCCTTTCTTGAAATAAAAGAAAGACTGAATCCAGGGGCATATATCTGTTTTGCCTGCTCCACCGGCTATGGGGAGAGCTTGTTTAAGGATGCCTATCACCTAGATGAAAGTGAGGTGGAAACGATCGCCCACTACTATGCGGCTCGTTTTTTTAAACCGGATCTGGATTGCATACTGGATATTGGTGGACAGGACATGAAGTTTATGCGTATCGATTCAGAAAGCATAAGCAATATTGTTTTGAATGAGGCATGCTCCTCCGGCTGCGGTTCTTTTATTTCGAATTTTGCCCAGTCTCTCGGGTATACAGACCCTGAATTTGCGAAGCTGGCACTCAAGGCAAAACATCCGGTAGATCTTGGAACACGTTGCACCGTATTTATGAATTCAAATGTGAAGCAGGCGCAGAAAGAGGGAGCGGATGTCGCCGACATTTCTGCCGGACTTGCATATTCCGTTATAAAAAATGCTCTGTATAAGGTAATTCGAATTACAGACCCGGAGGAAATGGGAAAAAATGTTGTGGTTCAGGGTGGTACTTTTTACAATGATGCAGTTCTCAGAAGCTTTGAAAAGACTCTGGGCTGCCAGGTGATCCGACCGGATATTGCAGGACTTATGGGCGCATTTGGAGCGGCACTCATCGCAAGAGAAAGATGCGATCAGAAAACGAAAGTTTCTTCTATGCTTTCGATTGATGAAATATTGAACTTTCAGTATCAGACAAGCTATAGTCACTGTAAGGGGTGCCAGAACAGCTGTCGGCTTACAGTAAGTCATTTCCCGGATGGCAGCAGACATATTTCAGGAAACCGCTGTGAAAAAATGACGGGAAAAGCAAAAAAAATAAAAGATGTCCCCAATATGTTCGAATTTAAAAGAAAGCGTTTGTTTTCTTATGAGCCGCTTGCGGAAAGTGAAGCAAAGGAAACCATCGGCATTCCGAGAGTCTTGAATATGTACGAAAACTATCCCTATTGGGCTGTGTTTTTTAGGGAACTGGGCTATCGAATCGTTTTATCTCCTTCTTCAGATCGGGGAATTTTTTCTTTGGGTATGGACTCCATTCCAAGTGAATCGGAATGTTATCCGGCAAAGCTGGTACATGGACATATACAGTGGCTGATCCGGCAGGGGGTAAAGACCATTTTCTATCCTTGCGTTTATTATGAAAGAAAAGAGAAGAAGAGTCTTCAAAATTCCTTCAACTGTCCTATGGTAACCTCATACCCGGAAAACATTAAAAATAACATTGATGAGTTAGAAGAAGAAAAGATACGCTATATCGATCCCTTTATATCCTTTGCAAATGAAAAAATTCTGGAAAACTGTTTGTGTGATTGCATTGAAAAAGAATTTCACATTGAAAAAGGAAAAATCCGAAAGGCTGCAAAAAAGGCCTGGGAAGAGCTGATGCGTTACAGAAACGATGTCAGAGAAGAAGGGAAGAGAATCCTGGACTGGATCAATGAAAAGGACAGAAGCGGAATCGTTCTGGCAGGAAGACCTTACCATCTTGACCCGGAGGTAAATCACGGAATTCCGGAAATGATCCAAAGCCTTGGCATAGCGGTACTTACAGAGGATGCAGTATCGGATCGGAGCATACGAAATATAAAAATGCGTGTAACAAATCAGTGGATGTATCATGCAAGACTTTATGCAGCGGCAGAGTATGTCAGCCGTCACAGCAGATTGGATCTGATCCAACTCAATTCCTTTGGATGTGGTCTGGATGCCATAACGACAGATCAGGTGCAGGAGCTGCTGCAGCAGTCCGGAAAGCTTTACACGTTGCTGAAAATAGATGAGGTGAATAATTTAGGTGCTGCCCGGATTAGGGTTAGATCCCTTCTTGCGGCACTCAGAATCCGCAGAAAAAAGAAACCTGTTTTGGGAAAGATCAAGGACTATATCAGGGTGGAATATACCAAAGAGATGCGGAAGGAAAATTATACCCTTTTATGTCCGGCAATGTCTCCAATTCATTTTGATTTTATCGATGTGGCATGCCGTACCACCGGTTTCAATATCGTGATGCTGAAAAATGAAAGCCCAAATATAAGGGAGATGGGTCTGAAATACGTAAATAATGATGCATGTTACCCGGCAATGATCGTGACAGGGCAGATTTTAGATGCAGTTATGAGCGGTGAATATGATACAGACAAGCTGGCTGTATTTATGATTCAGACAGGCGGGGGCTGCAGAGCATCAAACTATGTAGGCTTTATCCGCAAGGCACTGGAAAAAGCCGGATACGGAAATATACCGGTTATTTCGGTCAATTACAACGGCATGGAAACCAATAAAGGCGTAGTCTATACCGTAAAAATGGGAATTAAATGCCTGCAGGCTCTGGTTTACGGAGACATTTTCATGAAGCTTTTGCTGGCAACACGACCGCATGAAAAGACACCAGGCTCCGCAAATGCTCTTTATGAAAAATGGAAAAAGATTTGCATTGACGATCTTGCTGCAAAAGCATACGGAAATAAAAAATTCAAGAAAAACTGTCGGGATATCATTCGGGAGTTTGATGAGCTTCCATTGGTAGAGGACAAGAAGCCTAAGGTTGGAATTGTAGGTGAGGTGCTGGTGAAATATATGCCCTTGGCAAACAACCACCTGGCAGATCTTCTGGAAGAAGAAGGCGTTGAGGTAGTAATTCCGGATTTTGGAGTCTTTTTACAGTATTGCTTTACTTCTGCCTTCTATCGAAAAGAGCATCTGGGTGGAAGTCCACTTGTGAATATGATAGCGAAAATTGCCTATTCAGCCATTGAAGGAAGCAGAAAAGTAATGCTCAAGGCACTAAAGGAGAGCAAACGTTTTGCAGCCCCGGATGATATGGATACGATGCGCAGCTATGCACAGGACATTTTGCAGGAGGGAAACCAGTGCGGAGAGGGCTGGTTTTTGCCGGCAGAAATCGTAGATCTGATCAAAAACGGTGCAAACAACATTGTCTGCATTCAGCCCTTTGGCTGCCTGCCGAATCATATAGTAGGAAAGGGAATTATAAAAAAAGTAAAATCCCTTTATGAAAATGCCAATATTGTCGCAGTGGACTATGATCCAAGTGCCAGTGAAGCAAATCAGCTCAATCGAATAAAATTAATGCTGGAAAATGCAAGAGAAGCACTTGAAATTTAACTTTTTTCGCAAAACCATAAATAATGGACAAAAACCGTATTTTTTTCTTGCACAAAATTGTATATTATGCTAAAGTACAACCTGTATAGGAAAATTGCGCAGAAGAAATAAAGGTGAGATGAAATGAATATAGGATTTATAGCCCATAACAGTAAAAAAAGTCTCATGGAGGATTTTTGTATTGCATATAAAGGAATCATCAGTAAGCATGATGTATATGCAACAGGAACAACCGGAAGGAGAATTGAAGAGGTAACAGGTCTTCGGGTTCACAAATTTCTTGCCGGCTCGGTAGGCGGGGACAAACAGTTTATAGAAATGGTAGAGAGAGAAGCAATCGATATTGTTATCTTCTTTTATAATCCATCTATGGTAAGCGCAAAAGAACCGGATGTATTTCGTATCATAAACAGCTGTAATCTTTACAATGTTCCTCTGGCAACCAACATTGCAACAGCAGAGGCTTTGATCCTTGCTCTTTCAAGAGGCGATTTTGACTGGAGAGAGCAGTTCAGAAAGGATTGATCAAGATTTACATATGCGGGTAATAGCAGGAACAAGAAAGAGTCTTCCTTTAAAGACCGTTTCTGGGATGGGAACCAGACCAACCACAGATCGTATTAAAGAGACTCTTTTTAATATGTTAGCTCCTTATCTTTGTGAAAGCAGATTTTTAGATGTTTTTGCAGGAAGCGGGGGAATCGGAATCGAAGCACTGAGCAGAGGGGCATCCTTTTGCTGCTTCATTGAACAAAATTCACAGGCAATTGCCTGTATTAAAGAAAATTTAGAAAAATGCAAATTTACAGATGCAGCATTGGTCCTGAAGGGGGATGCAAGAAATGCATCTCTTTTGCTTGCAGAAAAAAAAGCTTATGATATAGTATTCATGGATCCGCCCTACAAGAAGGGACTGGAAAAAGATGTCATGAGCAGTCTGGTAAATTCTGCTCTTGTAAATGATGAAACACTCTATGTAATAGAAGCGTCCATGGAAACGGAGTTTTCCTGGATTTCATCTATGGGGCTTGTTTGTGTGAAAGAAAAGAAATATAAAACAAATAAGCATATGTTTTTAAAGAAAAAATAAAACAGCTTCATTACTGGGGCATAACTGGAGGAAAAAATGGCAGTAGCAGTATATACAGGTAGCTTCGATCCAATTACGAACGGGCACCTGGATATTATAAAAAGAGGCGCAAAATTATTTGATAAATTAGTGATCGGGGTTCTGAATAATTCAGAAAAAACTCCATTGTTTTCTGCAGAGGAACGTGTTAATATTATCCGTGAAGTGACTGCAGACCTTGGAAATATTGAGGTGTGTTCCTTTAATGGACTGGCGGTTGACTTTGCAGTGGAAAACAATGCACAGGTCTTCCTGAGGGGACTTCGGGCAATTACAGATTTTGAATATGAGCTTCAAATGGCACAGACAAACAGAGTTTTAAACAAAACAATAGATACTCTGTTTTTAACTACGTCTTTGGAGTATGCATATTTGAGTTCAACGATAGTAAAAGAAGTTGCTTCATATGGAGGGGATATAAGCAATTTCGTACCGGATAGTGTCGCAGAGAAGATTAAGAAAAAGATTAGATTAAAATAAGAAATAAGGGGAAAGGCTGGAAAAATTATGAGCAGTAGCAGAATTGAGCAGATTATAGAAGAAATCGAAGAGTTTATCGAAGGATGTAAATATCAGCCATTGTCTACTACAAAAATTGTAGTAAACAAAGAAGAGCTGGAGGAGTTGCTTCGTGAGCTTCGTTTAAAAACACCGGAAGAGATCAAGCGTTATCAGAAGATCATAAGCAATAAAGATGCCATCCTTACAGATGCACAGGACAAGGGAAACAACATTATTTCCGAGGCCCAGGCAAAGGCAAAGGAGCTGGTTTCTCAGACAGAGATCATGAAGCAGGCTTATATTCAGGCAAGCGATACCGTAAATGCTGCAAATCAGCAGGCACAGGAAATCTTAGATTCCGCACAGCAGGATGCAAACAGCATTCGTATGAGTGCAATTTCCTATACAGACGAGATTTTAGCAAACCTTTCTGACACAATCGGAAATACTCTGGCAGACTTGACAGCTAGAAATACCGCTTTGATCGACACCTTGCAGGAGTGCAGAGATGTAATCAATCAGAACAGAAGTGAATTGTCACCTGCAATGGAAGATGAAGAGGAAAGCCTGGAGCAGCAGCCGGTCCCGGAATTCAATACAGAGACGGAAGCAGGCTATGCAGAAGATGAGGATGAAGACGAAGAATAATTCGAAATTTGACGGCACCCTTTAAAAAGGGTGCCTTTTCGTTTTGTTAGCAAAAAAAGGATGGAAACGATGGAACTGCCAAAAAAGTTTATAGAAAATATGAAGGAACTTTTGACAGAAAGAGAGCTTTTGGAGTATCTCAATTCTCTGGAGAAAAAGCCTTGCCACGGAATAAGAATCAATCATAAAAAGATCAGTACAGAAGATGCACAGGTTCTGTTTGAAAAATGGGGTCTGATCGAAAAATGGGGATTAAAAAAAATTCCCTGGATTTCCAACGGATATTTTATAGAAGATAGTAAGGCAGCATCGGCACATCCTTTTTACAGGGCAGGATTGTATTATATACAGGAGCCTTCAGCAATGACTCCGGCAAGAAGTCTTCCGCTGGAGAAAAAAGATAAAATTCTGGACATGTGCGCTGCACCCGGTGGAAAAGCCACGCAGCTGGCTTCAAAAATCGGACCGGAGGGTTTCTTGCTGGCAAATGATATAAGTGTAAGCAGAGGAAAAGCACTGCTGAAAAATTTAGAGATGGCAGGTGTGGACAATGCCTGTGTCAGCGCAGAAGATCCGAAAAAGTTAATGTCTTTTTTTTCGGAATATTTTGATAAGATCCTTTTGGATGCTCCCTGCTCCGGAGAGGGAATGTTTCGGCGGGATCCGAAAAGTGTCGGAGCATGGCTGGAGAAGGGACCGGACTATTACAGCAAAATTCAGGAAGAACTTTTAGAAGAAGCATATGCTATGTTAAGTCCCGGGGGAAGACTGATTTATTCCACATGTACCTTTTCAAAAGAAGAAAATGAAGACCAGATTGAAAAGCTTCTGAAAAAGCATCCTCAAATGCAGATTGAAAAAATTGTCCCCTATGAAGGTTTTTCAAAGGGATTTGGCAGTGTAGAAGAGGCCGTTCGGATTTTTCCGCATAAAATGGATGGAGAAGGACATTTCGTCTGCCTCCTTAAAAAACAGGGTGAAAAGAAAGAAAGTCAGCGGATAAACCAGAAAACAAATGAAAAACTTCCAAAGGATGCAGAGGAGTTTTTAAAGCATTGTTCTTATGACTTTTCCGGTGGAAAATTTATGGTGGAAAAGGACAGGATTTATTTTCTTCAGAAAAATCTTTCAAAGGTGGATCAGATTCGTTATTTACGGACAGGACTTTTGCTTGGAAACATGAAAAAAGACCGATTTGAGCCGGCTCAATCCTTTGCAATGGCCTTAAAAAAAGAAGAATTTGATTCGGTGCTTGACCTGCCGGTTGAAGATCAAATGGTTGAGAAATATTTAAAGGGAGAATCCTTCCCTGTAGAAGAAAAAGAGAAGACGAAATTTTCCTGGAAGCTGATCTGCACAGAGGGATATCCTCTTGGATGGGCAAAGCAATCTGCTTCTATGCTGAAAAACAAGTACGAAAGTGCATGGAGAAAGCAATAACTCAGACTTGAGATTGCTGTAAAATTTTGATAAACTGAGTCGACAGAAAAAGAAAAAAGAGGAAATTGTATGAAAATAAAAAAAGGCGATTACGGATATATAAAAAGCCAGAAAATGAAACGATTCTGGAGGACACTAGGGTTCTTTGCTCTTCCGATTGCAATTTTTATTGTAGGCTATATCTTAAACAAAGGAGATCGCCTGAATATTTATTCTATTATTGCAGTAGTTGGATGCATACCCGGTTGTATTTCAGCCGTTACCATGATCACCATGTGGCTTCGTAAACCTATGTCTGAGGAACTGTATAAAGAAATAAAAGAAATTTGCGGGATACAGACAATGGCATATGAGCTTTATGTAACTACTCAGGAAGCAAGCCTTTTTTTTGATGCAGTACTCTTTTCCGGAGATTCAGTTACAGCATACTGTGATCGCACTTTGAAACAGGATGACATCAACCTGCTGCAGGCTCATATAAGAAAATCATTGAAATTAGAAAAATATGATGCAAATTTTCGAATTTTAGACCAGTCCTCTAAAAAACAGTTCATGGATCGGATTCGTTCCGGAAGAGGCTCCTATAAACTCAGAGATCACAGCAGAGAAGAGGGAATGAAAGAAACACTTCTCCTTTTGGCTTTATAATATGAAAAAAATTGTAATAGACGAAAAAACCCAAAATCAGAGATTGGATAAGTTTCTGAGGCGTTACCTTCCCAATGCGGGAACGGGCTTTCTTTATCGGATGCTTCGGGAAAAGAAAATTAAGCTGAACGGAAAGAAAAGCGATGGAAATGCAATTTTACACGCAGGAGATGAACTTTCCATCTTTTTTTCGGATGAAACATTAGAAAAATTTATGGGGGAGGAAGCAACTTTTACAGAAGTGAAAATTTCCCAAAAAGAAGGCAAAAGCTTTGCATCCGGCATTCTATATGAAGATGAAAATCTTTTGATTTTGAATAAGCCAGCCGGAATGCTTTCTCAAAGAGGAGAAGGAAAAGAGCCTTCTGCCTGTGAATATCTGCTGGATTATTTAAGAAAAAAGGGAAGTCTTTCTTCAGAAGATGAAAAAATATACAAGCCTTCTGTTGTAAACAGGTTGGACCGCAATACCAGCGGACTTTTGGTCTGTGCAAAGAATCTTCCGGCTGCCCAGCTCCTTTCACAAATGTTCAAGGAAAGAAGCTTGAAAAAAGAATACAGGGCATTGGTAAGGGGGAAAATCCTGGAAAAGAGGGATCTGACTGCTTTTTTGAAAAAAGACGGCAGCAGCAATAAAGTAAAAGTGAGCAGCACGAGTCAACCGGGATTTGAAAAAATCGAAACGGCATATGAACCGCTTGGGTATATTGATGATGATACGCTTTTAAATGTTGATCTAAAAACAGGAAAGACGCACCAAATCCGTGCACATTTGTCTCAGACAGGGCATCCTTTGATCGGAGATCCGAAATATGGGGATAAAGAGGCAAACCGCTTTTATTCAGAACAATATCAATTAAAAAGACAATTTTTGCATGCTTACCGGCTGACCTTTCCAAAAACAGAGGGCATTTTAGAAGGGGTATCGGGGAAGAGCTTTATAGCAGAGCTTCCGCAGGAGCTTGAGAGAATTGAGAGGAAGATAAAGTATGTTATCGAAGAAACAAGATAATTCGGAAAACAAAAAAGAAGAAAAAAATCTTGTCCGTACGATTTTGGATTATGTAGTAACTCTTGGAATCGTAGTAGTAATCGGTCTGGTTGTCTTTAATTTCATATTGGTAAATGCAGATATTCCATCTGGTTCAATGGAAAATACCATTATGACCGGTGAGCGGATTTTCGGAAATCGACTGGCTTATAATTTTTCAGATCCGGAGCGCTACGATATCGTGATTTTCAAATATCCGGATGATGAAAGTCAGCTTTTCATTAAAAGAATTATCGGTATGCCGAATGAAACTGTCATCATTACAAAGGGAAAGGTTTACACCGTAAGCACGGACTCTGTACCAGAGGGCACAAGTGATGAAGAACTGATTGAAAATCCAGAGCTTATAGAGGGCACGGTATGTTTGGATGACAGCTTCATTGCAGAGGCAATGGATGAAAGCTACAGCGGAGTCTTCCAGGTTCCGGAGAATTCCTATTTTATGCTTGGGGACAATCGAAATCATTCCAGAGATTCCAGATACTGGAACAATCCTTATGTCGCAAGAGAAAAAATCATAGGAAAGGCACTTCTTCGCTATTGGCCGATCACCAAAATCTCTCTTCTGGATTACAAGGGAGAGGAAGCATGAGTACCTGGAATTCCAGGGGGCTTCGTGGGTCGATTCTGGAGGAGTTGATCAACAGGTCAAATGAACAGTATCGTGAGCAGGGACTTGCTTTGATCCAAAAAGTCCCTACTCCGATTACACCCATTAAATTTGACAAGGAAAGCAGACATATTACCCTGGCATATTTTGAACAGAAAAGTACAGTGGATTATATTGGAGTGGTACAGGGAATACCGGTTTGCTTTGATGCCAAGGAATGCAAAACAGACACCTTTCCCCTGGCAAACATCCATGAGCATCAGATAAAATTTATGGGAGATTTTGAAAAGCAGCAAGGAATATCCTTTCTGCTTATTTACTTTGCAAAGAAAGATGTTTTTTATTATCTGCCATATCGAAGGATGCTTGAATTTGTAAAAAGAGCTGAGGAAGGCGGCAAAAAGAGATTTCAGTTTGAAGAACTGGATCCGGATTTCATTCTTCAGCACAGGGGTGCTGTACTGGTGCCATATCTGGAGGGAATTCAAAAAGACCTGGCACAGAGACCATAAAATAGTCAAGGCAGCTTTTTTCGGTTGCATTAAGAGATAAAGTATGTTAGCATACAGTTAGTTTTATGTGCTAACACATTAGCAGACTAAAGTGGAGGGAGTATTATTATGAATCAGCTTATGCACACTCCTGCGGGGGTAAGGGATATTTTTGGAGACGAGTTTGAACGAAAAGGCTTGTTGATGGACAAGATCAAAGGTCTTTTTTATTCTTATGGCTATCAGTACATACAGACTCCGTCCTTAGAGTATTACCCGGTTTTTGACAAGGAAAAAGGAACCACACAGGAATCCAGACTCTTTCGTTTGATCGACGCAGACGGCAATACATTGGTTTTACGTCCGGATTTCACACCATCTATCGCAAGAGCAGTGTCCAAATACTTTAATCAGGAGGAGCTGCCAATCCGGCTTTGCTACGAGGGAAATGTATTTTTAAATCATGTAAATTACAGAGGTCGACTCAATGAAAGTACAGAAATGGGTGTGGAGCTGATCAATTACGATGCACCGGAAGCAGACGCAGAGCTGATAGCTCTTTCAGTAGAAATCATGAAAGCAGCCGGAATCAAGGATTTTCAGATCAGTATCGGAAATGTAGCCTATTTTGATGCATTGACAAAGGAAGCCGGTCTGGATGCAGAGACGACCAGAGAGATAAGGCACCTTTTAAGCATCCGAAATCAGTTTGGAGCCTTAGAGCTGATTGAAAAGCAGGATATCGAAGAAGACTTAAAAAAGGCACTCAGGGAGCTCCCGCAGCTTTTTGGAAACAATGAATCCGTAATCGAAAAGGCACTTTCCTTAACCGAAAATGAAGAAGCAGTAAAAGCGGTAGAAAGAATCAAATCAGTTTATGACATATTAAAACTTTACGGATGCGGTGATTATGTCAGCTTCGACTTTGGCATGCTTAGTGATTACAGTTATTATACCGGAATTATTTTTCAGGCCGTGACATATGGTTCCGGAGATGCGGTTATTAAGGGAGGACGTTATAATCGCTTTATTGAAAAATTCGGAAAAAAGGCAGAAGCCATCGGCTTTACGACTCTGGTGGATTCTATTTTGTTTGCCCTGCAGCGTTCCGGAGTGTTAACAGAGATTCCAAAGGACAAAATGTTGGTTTTATATACACCGGAAGGTGCAAAGCAGGCGGTTTTCACTGCAGTAGTATACAGAAAAGCAGGAAAGAAGGTAAGCTGTATTCCCTTTGCAAAGGAAGATTTAGAAATTTATAAGGAATACGCAAAAAATACAAACTGCTGTCAGATTTTGATCGTCAGGGGAAATGACAATATAGAAACCGTTGAGTAAAAAGAAAGAGAGAAGAAGCATGCGATATTTAACCATAGCCCTTACAAAGGGAAGGCTCGCCAAGAAGACAATGGAGCTTCTGGGAGAAATTGGAATCAGCTGTGAGGAAATTAATGACAAGGACACCCGTAAGCTGATTTTTACGGATGAAAAAAATAAAATAAAGGTATTTATGTCAAAGGGACCGGATGTACCAACCTTCGTAGAATACGGAGCAGCAGACATTGGAGTTGTGGGAAAAGATACCATTCTTGAGGAAGAGCGAAACATTTACGAGGTTTTAGATCTTGGTTTTGGCGTTTGCAGGATGTGTGTCTGTGGTCCGGCAACTGCAAAGGAATATTTAAAACAGAATCAGTTGATCCGCGTGGCGACAAAGTATCCTAAAATTGCCAAGGAATATTTCTACAACCAAAAAAATCAGACCGTAGAGATCATAAAAATGAACGGTTCTATCGAGCTGGCACCACTGGTTGGACTGTCAGAGGTAATTGTGGATATTGTAGAAACTGGAAGTACATTGAGGGAAAACGGCTTAGAGGTGTTAGAAGAGATCATTCCTCTTTCTGCAAGAGTCGTTGTAAACCCTGTAAGCATGAAAATGGAATATGAGCGGATCGGCCGTCTTATTATGGATATAAAAGCAGCAATCAGTCGGAGGCAGCAATGAAAATTTTAAAATTAAATGAGGAGACAAAAAAGAATTTACTTGGAGAGCTGATCAAACGCAGCCCGGAGCATATGGTAAGCTTTGAAAGCAGCGTAAGAGAAATCTTAAATAATGTAAAGGAAAATGGAGATCAGGCTCTTTTTGAATATACAAAGAAGTTTGACGGCTTTGAATTAAATGCAGACAATATTGAAGTGAAGCAGGATGAAATCGATGCGGCATACGAAGCAGTCGATGAAAAGCTTCTGGAGGTCATTCGAAAGGCTCTGGTAAATATCAGGGATTTCCATGAAAAACAAAAAGCAAACAGCTGGTTTACAAGCAATGAAAAAGGAACTTTTTTAGGACAGAAGATTACACCTATGCACAGGGCAGGGGTTTATGTGCCTGGCGGAAAGGCAGTATATCCATCCTCTGTCTTAATGAATGTTATGCCAGCTAAGGTTGCAGGAGTAGAGGAAATCATTATGACGACACCTTGCAATGCCAAGGGTGAGTTAAATCCGGCTGTTTTGGTTGCAGCAAAGGAAGCAGGAGTGGATAAGATCTATAAGGTAGGCGGAGCACAGGCCATCGGAGCTTTGGCTTACGGAACGAAGTCTATTCCGAAAGTAGACAAAATCGTAGGACCAGGAAACATTTATGTGGCACTGGCAAAGAAGGCGGTCTTTGGAAATGTCAGCATTGATTCTATTGCAGGACCAAGTGAAATCCTTGTGATTGCAGATGAAAGTGCAAATCCAAGATATGTAGCAGCAGATCTCCTCTCTCAGGCAGAGCACGACCAGATGGCTTCTGCAATTCTGATTACGACAAGTGAAAGCATTGCAAAGCAGGTGGAGGCAGAAATCAAAGGCTTTGTAGCAAAGCTTCCGAGAACAGACATTATAGAGGCATCTTTGGAGAATTACGGATATATCCTGATTGCTTCTGATATTGATGAGGCAGTAGAAACAGCAAATGAGATTGCCTCTGAGCATATGGAGATCCTTACAAAAAATCCATTGGAAACCATGACTAAAATAAAAAATGCAGGGGCAATTTTTCTGGGAGAGTACTCCAGTGAGCCTCTTGGAGACTATTTTGCAGGACCAAATCATATCCTACCAACAAACGGAACAGCAAAATTCTTCTCTCCATTGTCTGTAGATGATTTCGCAAAGAAGTCGAGTGTAATCTATTATTCCAAGGAGGCATTGCGGGAGGTACACAAGGACATTGAGCAGTTTGCCAAGTCAGAAGGGCTCTTTGCACATGCAAATTCCATTCAGGTGCGTTTTGAGGAGGAATGAAATGGCAGAGAGAATTGCGGAGCTTTCCAGAAAAACAAAAGAAACTGATATTAAGATCAAATTAAATCTGGACGGAAGCGGGAAAAATGACATAAACAGTGGTGTTGGCTTTTTTGACCATATGCTGAATGGAATGGCGCGTCACGGCTTTATGGATCTGGATGTAAAAATAAAGGGTGACCTAGAAGTAGACGATCACCATACCATAGAGGACGCGGGAATTGTTTTAGGGCAGACCATTGCAAAGGCAGTCGGAAACAAGGCAGGAATCAAACGCTTCGGCAGCTGCATTCTTCCGATGGACGAAACTCTGGTTATGGCAGCAGTAGATCTGTCCGGACGGCCTTACTTAAACTACGACGTTGCCTTTCCAACGGAGACGATTGGAGAAATGCATACAGAAATGGTAAGAGAGTTTTTCTATGCAGTCTCTTACTCGGCAGCTATGAACATTCATATTAAGCTGCTGGATGGAAGCAACAGCCATCATATTGCAGAGGCAGTATTTAAGGCCTTTGGCAGAGCTTTGGATGAAGCATGTAGCTTCGATCCGAGAATATCTGATGTACTTTCCACAAAGGGAAGTCTGTAAAAGAGGACAGGAAAATGGAAAAAAATAAAAAAGAGCTTTTGCTGGATATTTCCTGGGAAGAACTGAAAAAATTAAAAGACGGTTTGGTGCCATGCATCGTTCAGGATGTGGAAAACAATGAGGTGCTGATGATGGCCTTTATGAATCAGGAGGCCTATGAAAAGACCCTTCAAACCGGCCGCATGACCTACTATAGCCGCAGCAGGCAGGAGCTTTGGATCAAGGGAGAAACTTCAGGACATTATCAGTATTTAAAGTCTATGCGGATTGATTGTGACAATGATACCCTTCTGGCAAAGATTGTGCAGGTGGGAGCTGCCTGCCATACTGGAAACAGAAGCTGTTTTTATCGGGAAATGTATAAAAAGGAAGAAGAATGAAACTGTATCTGGCACCCCTTGAGGGAATTACGACTTATGTATACAGAAATGCGTTCAGCGAAATATTTGCAGGCTGTGTAGACAAATATTTCGCTCCCTTTTTGATGCCGCACATAAAACGGGATATGAATTTTAAAGAAAAAAAAGATTTAATCCCGGAGCACAACCAGGGCTTGTATCTGGTGCCTCAGCTTTTGACAGACAGTGTAGAGGATTTTCTGCGCTATGAAAAAATTCTTTCGGATATGGGCTACTTGGAAATCAATCTGAACCTTGGCTGTCCCTCCGGAACTGTAACAGCAAAGGGACGGGGAGCAGGATTTTTAGGACGCAGGCAGGAGCTGGACCACTTTTTAGAAGAGGTTTTTTCATCAAATATAGGGAAAATTTCTTTGAAAACCAGAATCGGGATAGAAGATACAGAGGAATTTTACGCTCTTCTGGAAATTTACAACAAATACCCGTTGGAGGAGCTGATCATCCATCCAAGGCTCTTAAAAGAGCAATATAAAGGAAAGCCTCATCAGGAAATGTTTCTCTATGCACTGGAAAAGAGCAAAAATCCGCTGGTCTATAATGGAGATATCTGGGAAAAGGAAGATCTTTCAAGGCTTCAGGAAAAGACAGGAGAAAAAAACTTTGATCTGATGCTGGGGAGGGGAGCCATTGCAAATCCGGCTCTTTTCCGTCAGCTGCGAGGCGGAAAGGCAATTTCACAAAAGGAGCTTTCGGACCTGTTGGAAAAGGTAGAAAGAGAATATAAAAATATGCTTTCCGGAGATACTCAGGTACTTTTTCGTTTGAAGGAGCTTTGGACCTGGCTGATCCGGCTTTTTCCGGGAAGAGAAAAAGAATTAAAAAAACTTTTGAAATGCAAAAATCTAGAAGAGTTTTGTTTCCTTCAGGAAAAACTTATAGGAGAGCTGGCGCAGGAATTTTGATGCGTCAGCTCTCTTAGTTGTCGGGAGTCATTTAAAATGTCTTGGATGGAAACAGACAATCGATGTAGTTTCGATTTTCTTCCCGCATCAGAGGCATTTCCTTGTCAATAAACCAGTTGCCTTCCGGTGCAGTTTCACACAGTAAAAAGCCATTTTCCATACGGTTCTTTAAACATGCGCTTCCTCTTTTAAAGGGAATGGGGTAGTTATCGAAATTGATGCCGCATTTATTAAATACCATAAATTGAATATCGGATGGGGATTTTCCGGCCAGTTCTGCCTCCTCAAAATAGGTTTGGCCCATTTCTTTTATGGCACGATCCAGAGAGGCTTTTTGCTTCAGGTAGAGATATTTGTGAAGCTCTTCCACGGGAAGATTAAAGCAGCAGGCAGAAAAAATAGCTCCTTTGTCAATTGCGTGTACATAACCCTGCATCGCATTCAGCTTTTTGGTCTGGTCAAAATTATTTCCTGCCAGGACATAGTTTTTCGCACTTTTTTCGAAGTCTTTGTTAAAATGCAGTCCGGCCATGCTGGCAGTTAGAGAAGAAATTTTCTGAAGGTCATAGCTGAACCAGGAACTTTGTTCAATATTGGATGGCGGAGCTATAACCAAAACAAATTCAAATCCATGGTTATATCCGAAAACACAGCCCGGGACCTGTTCACATAGGTAGCTTAAGGTGCGCTGCATGGAAGCGATAAAAAGCGGATCATAGGGCTTTTGAAAGCGTTTTACAAATCCGGCATAGTCTTCGCCGGTTATGTTTATGACCATGGGGACATTTCTTTTTAGAAAGCTAAAGTTGGCATCCTCGTAATAGGATTGGGTGATTTCTTCTTTTATATAATCCATAATAATTCTCCTTGTTTGTGATACTAGGGTCTCAAGGTCAAACTTCCTCACGAGAGCGAGCTCTCATCGGAATTTGACCTTTTGACCCTAGTATCATAATATGCAAATGTGAAAAATGAAAGTGCAAATGTCATTATAATAATGTAAAAAGGTGTACACGAAAAAGTTCAGCCAGAAAATAGGATTGAAAAAACAAGGTGGATAGGGTATCATTTTTAAAGCTAAAATGCAAAAAGAATGGAGTAAGAATGAGAGAGTTGGCAATCAGCGACGATATACTGATGCAGGTAGAAAAGCCTGAGCGCTATATCGGCGGAGAATGGAACAGTGTTATAAAAGATAAAAAAGACGTTAATATACGTTTTGCATTTGCATTTCCGGATGTGTATGAGGTTGGAATGTCACATCTTGGAATTCAGATTCTTTACGATATGTTCAATAAAATAGAAGATGTCTGGTGTGAAAGAGTATATTCACCATGGGTGGATATGGATAAGGTCATGAGGGAAAAGAAGATTCCCTTGTTTGCCTTGGAATCACAGGATCCTATTAAGGAGTTTGATTTTCTGGGAATCACTCTCCAGTACGAAATGTGCTATACCAATGTGCTGCAGATGCTGGACCTTTCCGGTATTCCACTGCACGCCCAGGATCGAGGCGAGGAAGACCCAATTGTAATCGGTGGCGGCCCCTGTGCCTACAATCCAGAGCCGATTTACCGTTTCTTTGACATTTTCAGTATCGGTGAAGGAGAGGCAACCTACGAGGGACTCTTTGATCTTTACAGGAAATGCAAAAAAGAAGGGAAAAGCAGAAGAGAATTTCTTTTGGAGGCTGCAAAGCTTCCGGGCATGTATGTGCCGCAATTTTACGAGGCAGAATACAAGGAAGACGGGACTTTAAAGAGCTTTACGCCTACTCAGGAGGGAGTTCCGGAAGTCGTGAAAAGACAGCTTGTTATGGACTTTGAACATTCTCCATATCCGACAGAGCCGGTGGTGCCATACATTCAAGCCATTCAGGATCGTGTTGTGCTGGAAATTCAAAGAGGCTGTATTCGTGGTTGCCGCTTCTGCCAGGCGGGTATGATCTACAGACCGCTTCGGGAAAAACCGGTGGAGCATGTAAAGGAGTTGGCGAAGGAAATGATCAAGCATACCGGCTACGACGAGATTTCTTTAAGCTCCTTAAGCTCCAGTGATTACGATGCCCTGCCACAGCTGTTGGATTATCTGATGCAGATTTGTCCGGATCAAGGAATCAACATTTCCCTGCCATCCCTTCGAATCGACTCCTTTTCTCTGGATGTAATGTCAAAGGTACAGGATATTAAGAAAAGCAGTCTTACCTTTGCACCAGAGGCGGGAAGCCAGAGGATGCGTAATGTAATCAACAAAGGTCTTACAGAAGAAAACATTTTAAACGGTGCAATCGAAGCCTTTAAGGGAGGATGGAACAAGGTAAAGCTTTACTTTATGCTGGGACTGCCCTTTGAGACAGAAGAGGACATCAAAGAAATTGCACATTTGTGCGAAAAGGTGGCCATGGCCTACTATGATACGGTACCGAAGGAAAAGAGAAATGGTAAAGTGCAGATTACCGCAAGCTCCTCATTCTTCGTACCAAAACCCTTTACTCCTTTCCAGTGGGCTTCTATGAATAAGGAAGACAGCTTCCGGGAAAAGGCTCACATTGTAAAAGATGAAGTGAGAGCGCAGCTGAATCAAAAGAGCATACGCTATAAATATCACGATCCGGATGGTTCTGTTTTAGAGGGGGTATTGGCAAGAGGAGACAGAAGAGTTGCAGATGTAATCGAGGCTGTCTACAAAAAAGGCGGAATTTACGATGCATGGACAGAGCAATTTGACCTGAACCGCTGGAAAGAAGCCTTTGAAGAAACCGGTATCGATCCGTATTTCTATACCTATCGGGAAAGAAGCACGGATGAACTTTTACCCTGGGATTTCATAGATATTGGAGTAACAAAGGAATTTATGATCAGAGAGTGGGAGCAGGCGAAAAAGGCAGTTGTGACTCCAAACTGCAGACAGAAATGTTCCGGATGCGGAGCAAGAAAATTCGGAGGCGGTATTTGCTATGAGAGTAAGGATTAAGTTTACGAAAAACGGAGCCTTGAAATTTATCGGCCATTTGGATGTAATGCGTTTCTTTCAGAAGGTATTGCGAAGAGCCGGAATTGATGTGGCCTACTCCGAAGGCTTCAGTCCCCATATGCTGATGTCCTTTGCACAGCCTCTGGGAGTCTGCGTTACAAGCGAAGGGGAATATTTTGATCTGGATCTGAAATCGGCAATGCCTTCTAAGACGATGCTTGCCTTAATAAATGAACAGATGCCGCCGGAGATGTCTGTAACGGAAATCGTAAAAATTCCGGAGGATAAGGCAAATAAGTGCATGACTTTGGTAGCAGCAGCAGATTATGTGATCCGCTTTAAAGATAAAAAACGGTTTCAGGAGCAGAAGAAAAATCTGGAGGACTTCCTTGCACAAAAAGAGATTGTTGTTTTGAAAAAAACAAAGAGAAGTGAACAGATGATGGATATACGTCCCTTGATCTATGAGGCAGAGATCGGAGAAGAAAGCATTTCTTTGAAGCTTTCTTCCGGAAGTGTAAACAATGTAAAGCCCAGACTTCTGATGGATGCCTTTTGTGAATGGGCGAAGCTGGATCCGGCTGCTTTCGCAATTGAAGTGCACCGAAAAGAGCTTTACGCAAGGGTGGAGGAAGAATTCATTCCTCTCTATAAGCTGGGAGAGGAGATTTACTGATTTTGAAGCAAAAACTACTGGTTGCCCGCTTGCCTATGGCAAATGGAGAAGGGCGGGCAGTCGTACTGTATGAAGAGGAGGAAGCAGCGGAGCTGTATTTGACAGATCCAAGCGAATCTTCTCTTCTGAACAACATTTATCTTGGACATGTTGCAAAGGTCATTGCACAGGCAGGAGGCGCCTTTGTCCGCTTTCAGCAGGGAGAAGAAGGCTTTCTTCCATTTGGAAAAATTAGACAGGCAGTATATAAAAACAAGAAAAAGGACCAGGAAATCTGTCCGGAGGATGAGTTGCTTGTGCGGGTGGATACAGACGCCTTAAAGACAAAAAAAACCGGATTGTCTGCGGAGCTTACCATCAATGGAAAATTTCTGGTAATCAGCAACGGCTTTCATGGAATTCATTTTTCCAAAAAGCTGAATGCAGAGGAAAAAGAAAAAATCGCAGACTTTTTAAAAAATGCGAATGGGCAATTTGGCTTTATTGTAAGAACAAGCGCAGTAAGGGCAGAGGAAAAGGAGCTGGCGGATGAGGCAGCTGCTTTGGAGGAAAAGCTGGAGAAGATCATTCAGTACGGAGTCAGCAGACCCTGGGGGACTTGTTTATATCGGAGTCCATCTATCTGGATGGAAAAATTCCATCAGCTGAATCTGGAAACTGGAGATCAGCTTGTGACCGACGATCCACAGGTCTACGAGGCTGCTTTGGAAGAAATGAAGGAAGCCGGAAAAGAAAGACTGGAGCATTTAAAGCAGGTAAGATTTTACGAGGACAAACAGCTCCCTCTTTACCGGCTCTATAATCTTTCTACCCTCCTTAGCAGGGCGAGTGAAAAAAAGGTGTGGTTAAAATCCGGAGCATCTATCATTATTGAGCAGACGGAAGCCTTTGTCTGCATCGATGTAAACAGCAGCAAGGCAATTCAAAAGAAAGTATCAGAGGAAGAGTTTTTAAAGATCAACCTGGAGGCAGCAGCTGAAATTGCAAGACAGATTCGCCTGCGCCGCCTGTCCGGTACGATCCTGATCGATTTCATTAACATGAAAAAAGAAGAGTCAGAGAAGAGGCTACTGACGGAATTCAGAAGACTTACGCAAAGAGATCATTCTTCTGTAAAGGTGGTAGATATAACGCCGCTTGGGATTATGGAGCTGAGCAGGCGAAAGAGAGGCCCTTCTTTGCAGGAACAGATTGCTTTATGCAGGCCGGATGAGAAGAGAAAAGAGGAATAAGATGACAAGAAGTGAAAAGGCAGTGGAATTAAAGGCAAATGGATATAATTGTGCCCAGGCAGTGGCCTGTGCATTTGCAGACAAAACAGACTTTGATGAGGAAACGCTCTGCCAGCTGGCAACAGGTTTTGGAGCTGGCGGCGGAAATATGCAGGGAACCTGCGGAGCTTTGTCCGGTGCGTATTTATTGACCGGCATTATTCTTGGAAATGCTTATAAGGGAGACCCTATGGCAAAGGGAAAGATCATGGCGGCCAACCGGGAAATTGCGAAGCAGTTTTATGAAAAAAATTCCGGCATTATCTGCAAGGATTTAAAGGGGCTGGAAAGCGGAAAGGTGCTTCGTTCCTGTGAAGGATGCGTGGAGGACGCAGCTTCTATTTTGGAAAGATATCTGGAAATGATTGGGTTATAAAAAGAGAGCTTCGGGAGCAGTGCCCTCGAAGCCTTTTTTATATCAAAGTATGCAAGGAAAACTGCCGGTGACAGTTTTTCTGTATAAAAGTCGAGAAAGGAAAGAGGTATGATTTGATCATACGGGAAATGTTATGAAATTTGCACATACGCTTAGAAATTATGACAAGAAAAATCTCGCAAAGGATATTCCGGCCGGCCTTATTATTATGGCGGTATCGATACCGATTTCAATGGGATATGCACAGATTGCCGGTTTGCCGGCAGTATACGGCTTGTATGGATCGGTATTTCCGATTTTGATCTTTGCGCTTTTTTCTACTTCTCCGCAGTTTATTTTCGGGGTGGATGCCGCACCTGCAGCTTTGATCGGAGCGGCACTTTTGGATATGAACATTACGGCAGGAACCAATGAGTCCATTCGGGTTGTTCCGGTCCTGACCTTTTTTGTTGCCCTCTGGCTCCTTGTATTTTCACTGCTAAAGGCGGGAAAGTTGGTGAATTTTATCTCTGCACCGGTCATGGGAGGCTTTATATCCGGCATATGCACTACCATTATTTTGATGCAGATCCCAAAAATTCTGGGTGGAAGTGCCGGAACAGGAGAGCTTTTGGAGCTTGCGGAGCATATTGGAGAAACAGTGGGAGAAATAAATATCCCTTCTCTTATTCTCGGGGCAATCTCTTTGGCGATTCTTTTGATTTTCAAAAAAGTTGCACCTAAATTTCCTATGGCTGTGCTGCTGATGGCAGCCGGAGCACTTTTCACAGCCTTTCTTCCGGTAGAGAACCTTGGAATACAGACATTGGCAGCAGTGGAGGGAGGACTGCCTTCCTGGAGCCTTCCGGATTTTTCGCTGGTTTCCATGAAGGAGGCAGTTACGGTAAGCCTGTCGGTAGCTGTGGTTATTGTGGCAGAGACATTGCTGGCGGAAAACAATTTTGCCCAGAAAAATGGCTACAAAATCGATGACAACCAGGAAATTCTTGCATTTTCACTGGGAAATTTTCTGGCGGCATTTACCGGCTGCTGTCCCATCAACGGTTCGGTATCGAGAACCGCAATGGGGGAGCAATATCAGGCGAAGACCCAGTTGACAAGTCTGGTTGCAGGGCTTTCCATGATAGCAATTCTTTTATTTGGAACAGGATTCATAGGGTATTTGCCGGTTCCGGTATTAACGGCCATCGTGATATCCGCATTGATCGGAGCAACGGAATTTGAGCTGCTTCCACGACTTTGGAAGGTAAGCCGGACAGAATGCTTCATTTTCCTGGGAGCTTTTTTTGCAGTGCTTTTCCTTGGAACCATAAATGGCGTTTTGATCGGAATTGTTCTGTCCTTTGCTGAGATGATCATAAGGACCTCAAAGCCCGCCACCTGCTTTTTAGGAATTCAGCCTGGGCATAAGCATTTTCGGGATCTGGCAGACGGGGAGCATATCCATCGGATTCACGGAGTGGTAATCTACCGCTTCAGCAGTAATTTGTTTTTTGCAAATATTCAGGTATTTCAAAGAGAAATAGAGGCAGCAATTCGTGAGGATACGAAGGCTGTGATTGTAGATGCCAGTGGAATCGGAAGTATAGATATTACAGCGGCAGACAGACTGGAGCTGCTTCGAAAAAATCTGGAAGAAAAAGGAATCAGATTTTATATTACGGAGCACATTTCAGACCTGAACAGGCAGCTGAAAAAGCTGGGATTGGGACACTTCATTGAAAATGGAAATGTGAGACGAACCATACATGTTGCTATAAGGGAAATCGGATACAAGAGACCGTACCCATTAGAGGATGGTGTGGAAAACACAGAGCGGAGTGCACTGCGCAAAAGGGTAGACAACCGGGTACAGGAGTTTGTGTGGGCATACGGTGACAATGCCCAGGAAGAAATGGAACGGCAGATTCAAAAGCAAATCGAGAAGCTTCGAGAGACAAAGAATGTAGAGGAACTGCTGCACGGAAGCTGGTCTTACATGGAGGCAATGGACCTGGACGAATGGCTGGAGCATTTGGAAGAGCACTTAAGGGAAATCGGATATGCCACTGGCATGGATGAAAAAGAGCTTGCATTGAAAATTGAAGGCTACAGACAGAATGTCAGCGAACACATTAAAGAGGAAAATCCGGAGCTTCTTGCAAAATTTGAGGAGCGCAGAAAGGTACTGGACGAAGAATTGAAAAAGAAAAATCCAGAGATATTTGAACTAGTGGAAGATATGAGGCAAGCGTCCGAAAACAATAAAAAATAACGGAAAGTACTACCCGATTGAGAAATGATACGATGATATAAGGATGTTATTGCTATTATCGGTGGTAGTGCAGGGAGTTGGGCAGGGATGTACTTGTTCAAGCATAAAACAAAGCATTGGTACTTTGTGATAGGTATGCCGGCGATACATCTTAAAATTATTAGATCGGAAATGTCAAAATGAAAGGATATTCATTTTATGAGAAAAATAGCAGTTTTATTTCCGGGTATCGGATATACCTGTGACAAGCCCTTACTTTATTATACAGGTAAGCTTGCAGCCGCACATGGGTATGAGATAAAAAAAGTCGAATATGGCGGCTTTGAAGCCGAAATAAAGGGCAACAGAGAAAAAATGGAAAAGGCATTTTGCAGTGCTCTTACTCAGGCGGAAGAGATCCTGAAAGATGTTGACTGGCAGGAATATCAGGATATTGTTTTTGTTGGAAAAAGCGTAGGAACGATTGCAGCTGCGGCTTATATGAAAAAATACAAGATAGCAGGAAGAAACATTGTTTATACACCACTGATGGACACTTTTTTATTTGAAAAAGGTCCCGGAATTGTATTTCATGGAACAGCTGATCCATGGGCAGAGAATACGGAAAAAATAAAAGATTGCTGTGAAAAGATCGGACTGCCCTTGTGTAGAATTGAAAATGCAAATCATTCACTTGAAACAGGCGATACTATAAAAGATATAGAAATTTTAAGAAAGATTATTTCAAAGGCGGAAGCTTTTTTCATTAGACTTTAAAATTACATATATTTTTAAGAGAGCTCTTCCATTTGGAGGGGCTTTCTTAAAAATGTACTGACGTACGGTATCCTGTACAACAAAAACAAAGGAAAAGTAGGAATTTTACATTTGATAAAATACCTAATTTGTAATACAATAAAATTAGCTAAAATGCGAAGGAGGTATATATTATGATCGCAGCAACGGCTACAGCAACGGAAATGCAAAATAATTTCGGAAAATATTTAAATCTTGTTATATCTGGACAAGAGGTTATCGTAACCAAAAATGGTCGGGAGGTTGGAAGATTTATCCCTAAAGACACAACTGCATCATATTTAACAGACTCTCTTATCGGAATATTAAAAGAAGATTATGAGCTGGATGAAGCAAAATCAGAAGCTATGAGGGAAAAATATGGTCCTATTGATTGATACAAATATAGTTTTAGATGTTTTGCAGAACCGTGAACAATTTGTAAAAGAAGCTTCTTTGATATGGAAATTATGTGAAACAGGTCAAATAAAAGGATATATTTCTTCGCTGAGCTATGTGAATATGATGTATATCATGCGAAAGCAATTGACACCGGAACAGATCGAGGCTGTATTTAGAAAATTACATCTTATATTTGAATTTGCAGATTTAGAATCTTCTGTTTTAGAAAAAGCAGTGAGTATGAAATGGAAGGATTTTGAAGATGCTGTTCAAAGTGCGACAGCAGAAGCAATACATGCAGACTACATTGTCACAAGAAATATAAAAGATTTTGCACAAAGTAAAATAATAGCATTTACTCCGGCTGAATTATTGGCAAGGATATAAACCATTAAAGTAGCACCTTTTAAAATTGCGGCATTATGCATTTATCGGCTTTCCGGAGGTCTTATATGATAACAGAATATAAAATTGCAGATAAGGATAAAGAAATACAACTTGAAATCATTCGATCAGAAAGAAAAAGCGTAGGAATCGAAATATCGAAAGGTGACAGAGTAGTAATAAGGATACCATACTGGCTGAAGGACGCAGAGCTGAAGGAGATAATAAACAAAAGAAAGGCCTGGATCATTGGCAAATGCCAAGAGATGAAGGAGGCTGGAGAAGCAAAGAGTTCAACAGGTGCAATATCAGCGGATAAGCTTACGAATGAGGATCTGGAACAGATCAAGGCAAAATTTTTGGAAAAAGTAAATCATTACAGCAAAGTGATGGGAGTTTCAGTAAATAAGATAACCATACGCAATCAGAAAACAAGATGGGGAAGCTGCAGCTCAAAGGGAAATCTGAATTTTAATTACCAGCTGTATTATATGCCGGAGGAGCTTATGGATTATGTTGTGATTCATGAACTCTCACACAGGAGATATATGGATCATTCCGAAAAATTCTGGTCTGAGGTTGAAAAGTATTGTCCGGATTATGAGAAAAGAAGAAAC
>CAVFRH010000108.1:0-2790 GCA_963624695.1 bacterium | reverse complement strand
ATTGATAATAGCCGCTGCGTTGAACTCAGCCGCTGCCTCAAACACCATTTGAGTATACTTAAGTCCATCAGCGATCTCTGTTCCCGTTGAATTTCGCGGATAAGCACAGTTAATAACAATGGCATCAACCATAAGCTCAGCATTTAACTCGTCTTTATAGAGATACTTAATATTTTTTCCATTAAGTTTTTCTTGCAATTCACTTGGCTTTGAAGACAGTGCATACACTTCATATCGCTCATCTGTTCGTAATCTTTCTACCAAATGACTTCCAAGGAAGCCAGCTGCGCCTGTAACAACAATTTTCTTACAATTGCTCATATATCATTCCTACGTAATCTAACTCTTCCATGCCTGGCAATATCATTTCTTCGCCTGTATCAGAAATAACATGCGCCAGCCTCTGAATTTCTAACATTTCATTTTTCATAACGTTGATATCATCTGCTTCGCCAAGAACCCGCACCGTAATCTGTGCCAGCTGCCCTCTCATATTCTGTGTTATTTCATCACCTTCCGGATGTGCAACAACTACCTCTATGACGCCTGGTAAGCTTTCAATTTCTCTAAGTCCAATAATTTTTTTTATTTTTCCAGGCTTACAAAGAAGTGAAACATTATATGCAAACTTTCCTCCAAGATAAGGATCAACTTTACTTGCAATATTGGGTTCACCCATATCCCCAGTCAAAGCAAAATTAATTAACATATCAAGTGGATCGTAACCACATATCTTTTTTAGATTAATGTATTCCAGACTTCCTGTTAACCTATATCCTATATCATAGATCAAACATTCACCATTAACGTTTTTGCATTGCATAAACATCATACCATTTCTCATGCCCAGTGTTTGAAACATCTTTTTCATTTTGGGTGCTGTCTCTTCAAGAAAACGTGACTGAACAGCCGCCGGAAACGTATATCCTACTGGAAGTGGTATTACTCCATTCTGGTTATGTTTAACATGTCGATTTCCAATTAGAGTAGGATAATACTCGCCCCTCACGAAAAGCCAAAAGATTGTTATTTCAGGTTCATCAATATATTTTTCCACAATAACTGTCTTATTCTCTGATGTATTAGACGCAAGCTCCACGGCATCTTTCAGTTCATCTTTAGAATAACATACTGTAATTCCTCGAGCTCCGCTGCTCTCACCTGGCTTAACGATTACGGGATACTCCACATCCTTTGTAGTTGCATCAAAATCAATCAAATCCACCTGATATTCAGGAATTGTAGGAATGTTAAACTCCATCATAAGTTTTTTATACTTTTGCTTGTCTATAAAAATCTCAAACTGCTCTTTTGTACCATAAGCTGGCAGTCCTGCCTTTTCACACATCTCTGCATAGTACGGAAGAACAGAATCTGTAAATCCTGTCAGCACGCCATCAAATTGTTTCTTCTTGATAAAAGCAACCATCCTATCAACTTTACTTGTATCCTCATAATAAGCTTCATCTGCAATCTGCTTTGCTGGTGACTTTTCCAATGGATAGTAGTCTGTCACTGCAGTTACAATGTCCATCGCTCTGGCATGTTTGATAATCTCACAGGAAATTCTCGATCCTCCAAGTATTAAGAGTCTTTTCCCCTTTAAATCCATTCTATTTTCCTCTTTCTGCAGTCTACGTGCAGTAATATTTTCATAATTAACCCCATTCTTTCCTAGTTATATGAACCCACCTGTGAATTTCATTAACAATTGCCTGCATATCGCCTTCACTGTAACGCTGGTCACAGATAAGGGATAATTCATTTTCTCTTACACCGACAGCTGCGCCCATAACCTCAGGCCAATGGATTGGACAGTAAATTCCATCATCAATCAGATATTTTCGCAATGCATCACGTTTTCTTGTTTCCATGAAAATCGGAAGAAAAAGCGGTGTGTTTTTTTCGAGGTCAATTGACGGCAGGAATAAAATCTTTCCATCTAAATCCTTCAGTCCTGTCAGAAGTACTGCGGCATTCCTCCGTCTTTTTTCTATGACCTTTTCAATATCAATGCAACCGATAATATTAAGCGAAGTATCATCAATCTTTAGCATCCTGTCAACATGTATCAAATCATTCTCAAATGTGGCATTTACAACAAGAAAATTCTCTTTTGAATCAATCTTGCCAGTCAAATAGTCATACTTTTCTTTCATGCCACTAATTTTTTCTTTTACTGCGTGATTACTGTCCAAATCAGGCTTTCCTGATAGCGTACCTACTCTCTTTCCAACCCATCCTCCTGTAGGAATACCGAACCACTTTCTCAAAGCAATAACCAAATAGTCACTATTCTCTGATGCCGGGTCTTTGCTAAGCAGGGTATGTGATATATCTTCAATAATGACAGCGCCATCCTTTTTTAGTTCTACAATCTGCTTATGAGCTTCCAGCGTACTTATTCCAAAATATCCCATAATTAAGACAACACAAGACTCATCAACTGTAGGAAGCTTGTACGTAAATGCCCCATCTTTATATCCGACATCATAGAACTCTATCTTCAGTCCTTGATCTATAAATGACTGGAGCATCGACACACAACAGTAGGAAGGTGCAAGCACGCGACGTACTGTCTTTTCTTTCATAATATCCCTTACGGCAACATCAATGGCAGTTCTTCCCGAAAACGTGAATGAACTGTCCCCCACAGAAGGCATCCAATCTATTCTGCCATCAAATGATGTTGTCATATTCTCATCTAACCAAAAGTAGCTTCCTATTTCTGAATATGTCATGCCATCCAACTTCTTACCCCCAGCACATTCTTCTTGTAATATTTTATAT
>CAVFRH010000107.1:0-44773 GCA_963624695.1 bacterium | reverse complement strand
TGGCAGCAGGTCCTGCTTCCTATGGTATGACAGATACTATGGGACGTATGCACTCAGATGCTCAGTTTGCTGGATCTTCTTCTGTTCCGGCTCACGTTGAGATGATGGGTCTGATTGGTGCAGGAAACAACCCAATGGTTGGTATGACTGTTGCAGTAGCTGTTTCTGTTGAAGAAGCTGCTAAAGCTGGCAAGTTCTAATCTAACTTTTAAGATTGTTTGAAAAGCTGTGGTGCTTTGAAGTGCCGCAGCTTTTTTATACCAAAGTATGCAAGGAAAGCTGCCGGTGGCAGGTTTTCTGCATTTGCCACATTTGTTCGGATGCGGTATAATCTCTTAGCAATTGTTTGATTACACGTTTATTCTTTTTTAGAAAGGAAGGTTTGCATTATTTTGAATACGAACTTAGAAATGCCTTTGCTTTTGGAAAAAAAATATAAACTAGCCGTAGAGGGAAACAATCAACTTTCCCAAAAGCTTTTATCACTGGAGCAGGAAAATGCTTCTTTAAGAAAAGAATTGGATCATCTTAGATATAGTTTTCTAACAAAGGAACTTACAATTGAATTTTTTTATGACAGTGGAAAAGGTTTTTCCAATGAGGAAAGACTGTTTTGTCTTGCCAAACCGGATTCTTTTGGAAGAGTAAATGTAAGTTTTGTGCTTCCGGTGGATGCAAGAGCCATTAGTCTTAACATTGATTCCTACCCATGCTTTATCAAAAATATCACATATCTGGAGCCGGATCTTCCGCCTGCTTCCAATGGGATCAAGCTTTCTGGAAACCATTTTTTGTTTCGTACACCAAATCCAAGCTTTGCCTTTATGCGTTCCCACTCCTTTTCAAGAAATGAAAAATTTAATTTTTCTTTTCAATACTTTCGTTTAAACGAGGCAGAGAGCAGCGGCATTATCTCCGCACTTTGCGATGCATTACTGGAAAAGCGATAACGGGGGGAATGGACATGTTAAAGAAATACTCTGATCTGCAGGAAAAGCAATTTCTTTCCCAGGTCTATCCGGAAAGTCAGGACCTTTTTCTTTTTGTAAAAGCCGCTTCGGAAGATTTTGTTCAGCTAAATAAAAGCCTTTCCAAGCAATTTCACTGTCTTTTTGAAAGCGGAACTCCATCTTGTGATTTATCTGACTACGATGGAATCCTTCTTGTAAACAGGGATGTGGAATTAATGGATTCCACTCTTTCTTTTTTTGCTGCTGCCTTAAAAGAAGGGTATGATTTTATCTATTCTGATGCTGCCTTCGGAGGCATGGCCGAAACCCAGCTTCTTTACCCGGATACACCATTCAAGAATTTCAAAACAGATTTTGCCCTAATCTCAGGCCCTCTTTTTCAACGGATATCCAAGGAGTTAAAAGATCCCTCTGTTTCGGATCTTCTTTCCTATGGGTTTTCAATTTCCGAGAAGCCACACCATATCAATCAGATCCTTTTAAATTACAGGATGCCTTTGACCGCTGATGCTCTCTTTCTTTCCGGCAGGAAGCGTGCTCTTATTTTTTGTCATGAATTCACCTTAACTGGAGCTCCTCTGGTTTTAAAGGAATCAATTGAATACCTTAACGATTACCAGCTTTTCATCATGGGACCGGAAATGGATACATTGACAGATGCTTTTTTAGATAAAGGAATTCCTGTTATTTTAGATAAAAATGCAAGAAAGGCCAGTGACATCACCTCCCTTGCTTTTTCCTGTGATCTGGTTCTTGCAAATACCATCATTATGTATGATGTCGTAAATATGCTCAGTGGCAGCAATGTTCCGGTTCTCTGGTGGCTTCATGACAACGAAACCTGCTATTGCAAGGATGTTTATTTTCTGGAGCTTGCATCCAATATTCACATTTATTGTGTCAGTGAGTATGCCCAAAAATGCTTTCTGCATTACCAGCCAAATGCAAAAACAAAGCTTCTTCCCTATGTTGTGAAGGACTTTTCCAATAATAGCACTGCTAATGCAAGCTTTTTTCCTTCCTCGAAAGGAAAGGTTTTCTTTTCTTCCATTGGCTCTATCAACGCTGTCAAAGGAACGGATCTTTTCTGCGATGCGATTTTAAAGCTTCCTGAAAAAATCCGAAAACAGTGTGTTTTTTATTTTGCCGGAAATGGAAACGACAAAAAAGCATTCACAAGACTCATGGATCTATGCGAACGCTTTCCTGAAACTGTAATATACGGTGGTGTGATCGAAAGAGATCAGATTTCTTCTCTTTACCTTCAAACGGATTGTGTGGTATGTTCTTCCCGCTATGATCCTCTTCCAACCTTTGTAACAGAGGGCTGGATGTTTGCAAAGCCCTGTCTCTGCTCTAAAAATACAGGATCTGCTGCTTTTATAAAAGAAGGACAAAACGGATATGTATTTGATCCGGAAAATACAGATGAATTTGTTTCTTTTATCTGTAAAATCGTAAAAGAAAAACCTTTTCGAAAAGAAAAGGTTCATCTTTGCTGCCGCAACACCTATCTGGAAAATTTTTCTCCGGCTGTTTTTCAAAAGCATTTTCTTGCAGCAGTTGAAGAATGCATGGAGGAATAGGCATTTTTCTTATCTGCCTTTTTTACATGGCAGATAAGATTTTTTCTGCAATGTATTGCATTCCCTTGTCATTTGGATGGCTTGCCACATCCGGGTCTGTTATTGTATGTGCTCCTCCTTCTGCGTCATATACAATATCTCCTATCTTGCTTCGATATTCGCTCTTTTCCTTTATCTCTGAAAGGCTTATATATTGCACTCCTTCTGACTGCGCTACCCTCTGCTTGATTTCATCTCTTCCCGCCATATACCAGAAATCACCAACTACAATAATTTCTGCCTTTGGTGCTTTTTCTTTTAAATAACGAATCAATTCCGTAAAATCTTCTTCAAATCCATTTAGACTTGAAACATTTTCTCCCAGCATAACGGTAATGAGATCCAGATTGGGATCTACGACATCATCCAGGGTCGCAAGTGCCTTTTCTCTGCCTTCACTGCATCTTTCCCAATAGGCAAAATTTTTCGCAAATGCTCCTACACTCTCCTTTTTTTTCTGCATTCCTGCAAGAACTTGATGAAAATAATCGTGTGATTCATCGCTGGCAGCCATGCCGATTTCATTCCACCATTTATCTGTCACTGCATGCTTTGTAATGCTGTTGCCGATTGCCAGATATTTAAATGATCCATCATATTGCGCTTCTTCACTGCTTTCATAGCTGATACTTGTTTCTGAGCTGTTTAAATAGATCATTTTTCCATTCTTTAACTGCATATAGATGTCGCAGCGATAGTTTCCCTGATCAAATTTGTGGTCTTCTATTGAAAAGGTATATTCGTAGCTTTCTTCCCTTTCTTCCAGATCATACCATATTAAATCGTCCTGATCATTTTCCAAAGACCAGACTGCTGCTTTTACTTTGTATATTCCATATGGACAACTCAGTTCTGAAACAGAGATTTTTTCTTTTCCTTCTTTTTCCTGCTGAAGTTCCAGCTTGCAGCCAGGATCTTCTATCTTCAGAGATTCATCCTGTCCAAGAAAATAAGAGGTGCCGTCCTTCCCGTTTGCATAAAAATGGATTATCACTTTCCCGGTATGTTTTAAATCGGCAATTTTAAATTGAACCTGATAACCTTCTTCATTCAAAGAAGCCCCATACCATTTCAAGTCATCCTGGCCACCCTCTTCTGACCATATGGCTGCGTTTACATCTTCTATGCCTCCCGGAATCTTCAAATTTTTCAGAAGAACTGTATAGGAGTCTCCATCCTGACTTTCGCCATCCCTTGAAATCGAAATGCTTCCGTTATTTTTTTCAAATTCGATTTCCTTTTCTTCCAGAAAATACTGCTTTCCGCTTCGATCTGTTATATAGATATGGATATAGTATGTTCCGCTGCTGTAAGCATGATTTTTTATATTTCCCTGATATTCGTAATTTCCCTTTTCTCCTTCGGAAAGGGTATACCATACCAAATCATCCTGACCATTTTCTTTTGACCAGACAGCGGCCTTTACCTTCGCAACACCCTGTGGTGCATATACTCCCTGCACGCTTATGGAAAATGTACCCAAATCTGTATCTGCGCTTGTCTCTACCGCATCTGCACTGACATTTTTATAGGAGCTTAAATCAACATAGAGTGTCTTCGCACTGATAAAGCTGCTGTCCTTTCCTGTGGTATACAGATGAAGATAGCATTCGCCGGAATTCTTCAGCTTGTCGTAAGAAATTTCTCCTGCAAAGCTGTTTTCTTCCTCCTGAAAGTTAAGTCTTGTCCAGGTAAGATCATCCTGACCATTTTTGCTGCTCCAAAGTGCTGCACTTACACCCTGAGCCGTTGGAACAAATTCCTTCGGAAGAGAAATGCTTATGCTTCCTCTCTTGTCATCATTTGTTATTTCTATGGATGCATTTCTTTCAAGTTCTGCCTGCGTCTGTCCTGCAAAGAACATTGTCCCGTTTGCATCCTTAAAATATATGTGGATGTTGTAGTTTCCGCTTAAGCTTTTGTGATTTTTTAAATCCACCTGAACAGCGGCACTGCCTTCATCCTCTGAATAAGATAAGCTGTACCAGTGCATATTGCTCTGATCCGTTTCGCTCCAAACCGCAGCAGAAATTTCTTTTATCTGTGTGTCACTTTTTATTCCATTTAATTGGATTTGAGCAGTTCCCTTTGTGTTGTCAATATTTTCCAGCGAAATTTCCTCTAAGGATGGCTCTTCCACCTCAAACTCGGAAGCGGCGATAAAGCTTCCTTCACTGTAAGCATGTACCAGATAGGTCCCATAGCCTGGAAATTCCGAAAGATCTACATCGGCCCAAAAAGAATCTTCTCCTTTTTGCATTGAAATCCACTGCAGATCCTTTTGCGCATTTGCCTCACTCCAGACTGCAATTACCATATTTCTGCGTTCGTTTGCATTTTTTACTTTGATCGTGACATATCCCAATTGTCCCTTTTCACACTGGATTTCGTCTTCTAAAATCGCATCTGCAGCATATTCAGAAGAGGTTACAAATTCCATCTTTCCATTGTCATTTTCATACAAATGGATAAAATAGGTTCCAATTTCCTTGTGCTCAGACAAATCAAATGTAAAGCTTCCGTCTTGCAGATTATACCAATGCAGATCATTTTGACCGTTTTCCTGGCCCCAGACTGCCGCTACATAGCTTGCTCCTTCCTCCAGGCCGCTTGCCTGCACCTCTACCAGATTGCTGTCTTCTTCTCTGCTTGCCTGAAGCACTGTTTCCAAGTCAGATCCGGACTTTTCTTCTTCCTTTGATTTTACATCCTCAGATGAACCTTCGGCTGCTTCTGACACGGATTCCACAGTCGACTCTTCTGTGTTCTCTTCTTCCTGCTGTAAAATGACTTCCGTATCATTCGCATCCAAAGCCCCAGCATAAACTAAATTGTTTGTTGAAAGTAATGTTCCTATTATAGCTGCAGCAATTCCAAGTTTGTATCGTAATTTTGTCATCTTTATCTCACCTGCGCTTTAATTTTTTTCGAATCCATTTTTCCAGATAATATATTCCAAGGGACCAGAACCATGTCACCAAAAGCCAGACAATATAGAAAAGGCTTCCTGTTTTCAATGACCAGTTTGCTACCAAGCCCAGCCCTATGCTGTTTACTGTGTATAATAGAAAATGATGATTTATATAAATCGGATAACTCATACTACTTAAAAAAGCCAGTTTGTTTTCTGTTTTTTTACTTACCTTGATATTTTTCAAGGCAACGGAAAGAAAGAGGAATATACAGATTCCTTCCATTTGTCCGTAGGGCATATGACTTTCAAAAGGCAGTGGAAGAAATAAGATTACCACTCCTGCCAAAAGAGCCAGCCGCATATTTCCTTTCGTAAATACTTTTCTTCGATATTTGTAAAAGAGCATTCCGATCCAGAACATTGCCAAAGCATTTGTCAGCTTTGCATTATTGTTTATGTGTGAAAAATTCACGCATAAATCCGAAATATAAAGCAGGAAAATAATAATATTTGTTTTTTTGAAATGCTTTTCCATGAAATAATTCAAAATCGGAAAGAGCAAATAAAGAAGAATAATCGCAAATGTAAACCATTCTCCTACAACTGCATATGTGGGTATACTGTAAAATCCCAAATAGCAGTCTATGCCGATTGCTGTAAACAGAAGTTTCCACACATCTCCACCCCAAAGCCAGTTGGAAAGAGATATACTCTTTATCACATATGCGATCAAGAAAGACAAGTAGAAAATCGGCAGCAACCTTAAAAATTTCTTTTTGAAAAAGCTTTTTATGCCTTCCTGTTTTTCAGAACTTTTCTTTAACAAAAAGCCGGACATCAGAAAAAATATCGTAACTCCTCCTGCTCCCCAATCTCCGCACGCAAAGCCATAAAAGAAAGAATCTTCCGCAGAAAACAGGGCCGCATAGTGGAAATTCAATATTATAAAGGTGGCAAGTATTCTGATCAAATCCAAGCTTACATTTCTCTTTTCTTTCACCTTTTTCCCTTTTCTTGAAATACATCATTAAAACTCTAATCGTATGTATATAAAGAGGTTGCCACATTATGCATTTAATGCGACAACCCTTTTCTTTTCTAATAACCCAGGGAAAAATCTGTCTTTATCTTTGACAGATTCGGATTGTAATAGGGATCTCCTCTGTCAATAATCTCTCCCCATCTTTTTCTTATTTCGGCAGCCATTTTCTGATCCTTTTCCTTCTCTGCTTTTCCAAGGAGCGGTGCCGGATCGTCTCCTCCAAAGACCTCTGCCTCTACCTTTGGATCATAAATAACAGCATAACCTGCCTTTTTCAGCTTCATTGAAAAATCAATAGAACGATAGATTCCGGTAAGCTGGGTGTCCAGACCTGAAACTGCCTCATATGCTTCTTTTTTCACCATCATACACTCGATGGAAGCGGCACTTACGTTCTGCACGGTCTCACCCTGGAGCTGATAGGAAAGATATTCTACCGGCCAGTCGTAAAGAAGGTTGGCTCCAACCTTGTCCATGCCAAGTCCCAAAACGATTCCGGCATGATTCACCTTTCCGCCATCCTTTAACATTCTCACTCCTACCGCACCGATTTTCGGCAAAGCACAGTATCCTAACATGTCACCCATCCAGCCAGGTGTTAAAATTCTCTGGATATTGTCCATAAGAATTACATAGTCACACTCTGTTTGCTTTACAGCTTCGTTGCAGGCTGCAGAAAATCCATAATTCTCTGCGATCTCAACGAATTTGATTTTATGTTCCGGATCGACAATTACCTTTTTCAGCTCCTCAATCTCATCCTTTTCTGCACAGAAAAGAATTTCATAGTTTTTATAGAGGGTATTTTTTCGAATGGAGGTAAGGCAGCGGATGTTCATTTCTACACTTTCTGTAGAAGCTACAATGATTGCAGCCTTTTTGCTTTCATCCAGTTTAAATTTTGTCTCGTAGTGGCCGATATATTTTTTCCGCATGGAAACATCTGCTAAAATTCCAAGCCGGTCATAGTGAGACTGTACCGATCTTACACCCGCCTCATAGGCATACATCTTGCTTTCCGGATTTCCAGCTGTAGAAGCAGGATGATTTCTCCAATGATATAAAATTCTCGGAACGTGAGCAATTCTTTTTGCCTTTTCGCAGCAGCGTAAAATGAAGTCATAGTCCTGCGCTCCGTCACACTCGCTTCGAAGCATTCCTACTTCATCTAAAATTTTTCTGCTTACCACAAAAATATGGGTAATGTAGTTGTTGGAGCAAAGCAAAAATGGATTAAAATCCGGTTTGAAATGAGGATCATAGTAAGTTTTGCTGTCCATAGTGACCTTGTCTTCATCGGTATAGACAACATCTGTATTTCTGTCTTCATTCAGTGCTTTTACAATTTCAAACAGGGCATCTGCTTCCAGATAATCATCATGATCGGAAAACATAATAAAGTCCCCGTCTGCTATTTTGATCGCTTCGTTTGTATTTTCCGAAATTCCGGCATTTTTTTCCAGGCGTTTATAAACAATCCTGCTTTCTTTTGCATAGTCTCTTTTGATGCATGCTTCTACATCTCCAGTTGTGCTTCCGTCTGCAAAGCAAAGCTGCCAGTTTGTATAAGACTGTGCAATAAAAGAATCGATTAGCTCCTTCAAAAAGTTGATAGGAGTATTGTAAGCCGGAATCACTATAGAAATCTTTGGATTGTATGCAAATACATACTTTCTCTGTTTACTCAGTGTTTTTTTATTTACCCGATGTGCTTCCCACCAAAGCTCGTACTCTGTCCGGTCGGAACAGTCTGTATCTTTTCTGGCTTTTCTTTTAAATTCTTCCCAGCCGTATTCCTTTACATATTCTTTATTTTTTTTGTAATTTCCAGGTCCGAAGGTTCTAAGAAGCTTTGTCAGTTTTTTATTGTCATGGATCAGAGTTGCTGCATCAATCTCCTCTCTCCTTAGAATATCTCCGCCGGAAATCTGAAAATATACCTTGTCCGTTTTTATGTCACGACAATCTACTGTAAATTCAAATCCTGTCTTTTTGTCTTTGTCAAAGCCATAGATTTCATTTACATCCACTCTGGCTCTTTTTTTTACCTCGCAAGGCAGGCTTTTTCCGTTTTCGTCAAGCAGTACAAATTCTTCTTCTCCCAGCAGATTAAACATCCAGCCAGAGACAAACAGCTTTTTCTCCCGGATTTTTACTTTATCCAGGCAATAAAAGAGAACGGTATCTTCATAAATTTTCTTTACATCGAAAATGTGTATGGTTTCATACTCTTCAAAGCCAATCTGAAGTTCTACACTTTTGTATCCTTTTTCATAGAATTGATCAAAGCCGGAAATTGTACAGATAAAGCCTACATTCAGTGGAACCTTTTTGTCCTGAATGTTCTTGAAGACATCCGGTCTTTCCTTGCTATGAGCTTCTACCTCTAAGATTTCTCCACTGTCTGATACTGCTCTGAATATAATAGGTTTTTCTTCCTGGTCATATGCCCATCCTTCCACTCTCTGAACAAATCTGCCCTCCGGACCTATTGTATCGATAAAGCATCTTATATTGCTCACTCTTCTCTCTCCTTTTTGAAGTTTCTCAGAATTTCCGCACTGCTGATAATTCTTTTTCGTTTTCTGTTTTCAAAAGCTTCTTTTTTTCATCGGATACTCTGTGCAGATTCATTTCAAAATCCTGTCTGTTTTTCTGCACGTTTGTCTGCAGCTGCATACCTGCAAAGAAGGACTGTATCGCAGCTACCATAATAAATCCCGCTACGATCAATGTTGGGAATCGTTCCACTGTACCTGTATTGAAAAAGCTTATGGCAATCGGGATAAAGAGAATTGCCGAAATAATTGCAAGCACAGCCGCTATCGCACCAAAAAAGCCCATCGGATTATAGGTTTTGTATAAACGGGATATGGTTTTTAATACCTTCATACCATCTGAATAGGTATTCAGCTTGGATTCACTTCCCTCCGGTCGGTCTCTGTAATCAATGATCACATTTTCCACATACATATTTTTATCCACAGCATGTATGCTCATTTCCGTTTCAATTTCGAAGCCCTTTGATAAAACCGGGAAGGTTTTTACGAACTCATAGCTGAAGGCTCTGTAGCCCGTCATAATGTCTTTTATATCGTTGTGAAAAAGTACATTTATGCTTTTTCTTACGACGGAATTTCCCATATTGTGAAAAGGTCTCTTGTTTTCAGAGAAATACGTAGAGGAAAGTCTGTCTCCGACAACCATGTCTGCATTTTTCTCTAAAACAAGCTCTGCCATCTGTCTTGCATGTTCTGCGGGATAGGTATCATCTCCGTCTGCCATAATGTAGCACTGGGCGTCAATTTCCCGAAACATTCGGCGAATTACATTTCCCTTTCCCTGCATATATTCATTTCGAACAATCGCACCGGCTTTCTGTGCGATTTCAGCTGTTTTGTCGGAAGAGTTATTGTTATATACATAGATTACTGCCTCCGGAAGAACAGCCTTGAAGTCCTTTATTACTTTTTCGATTGTTTTTTCCTCATTATAACAAGGAAGCAATACTGCTATTTTATCCATTTTCTTTTCCTCTCAGGCAAATACTTTTATTAAGGTACCTGCAATCAGATCCATCAGTCCAATTTGCATTACAAGAGCTACCTTTGCTTCGTAATTCTTAATTTTATTGTCGATTTTTACAAAAGACAAAATCAGCATGAGAAATACCATTATCGGTAGGAAATATCTTGGCTGCAATCCATCGATGGTAGAAGATCCTACCGGTGTATATCCTGCATACAAAGCAACCATGGATAATCCATATACTACTAGGACAATAAAGGCACAAAGAATAATAAATATTTTCTTTCTCTTTTTATCCTCAAAATTATATTTGTTCTTTTCCAATGGTGCCGAAAATACGGCAAATAAACCAACATAAGCCAAAACACTGGAAAAGCACGAATCAGCACCCAGGCATTCTATATAATAGGTTGCCCGTGAAACTACATAATTTACAAAATTGCTTACGGTTGCTCCGATATTTCCCAGAATATATTGAATCTGTCTTCCTACCTCTACGTCTCCGTTTCTGTCCTCCACAAAATTAAACATTCCCAAGAGCTTTAACTGGATAACAGCCATTAGGATTACAATTGCGAAGGCCAGAATCACTTCGATCACATAGCTTCCTTTTGGAAATTTTCTTCGCGGAATCAGGAAGAATACCAGCAGAATCGGTGTATATACCAGATATTTTACCGATGCGATAGAAACCATGCACAGCAAAAGCAAAATCATATCTCTGACAGATACCCTCTGTTCTTCTTCTCCGAAATAGTATCTCAGACAAATAGACACGAAAAGCAAAGAGCTTCCAAGTAAAATCGGATCTATGGAATAAGAACCTGCCAGCCAAAAACTGATCGGCAAGGTTGCCACGCAGAAGAAAAGATTCTTGTAATATTTTGCAAATCTCAACGCAAAATATCCGCATACTCCATAAAAAGCAAGATCAAAAATTCGTCCCAGCAAAATAATGACAATTGCAGGCAAATGCAAAAGAGAACCAATAAATATACCCAGTGCTCCGACCATGTGATTGATTGGCGTTACAGAAGCCATATACTTATTGTCGTAAAACTGCACGGCATCACTGAACTGCTGATTCCAATTTTCTGAGTCCTCTATGTAACTTACCAGTGAAAGTTCTGTCTCTACAATCTCATCATAATTTTCTGGAACCTCGCCGCCAATCACTCCATCCGCTGATGTGTCATCCAGAAGATTTCCCTGACTGATCATATAGGAGCGGAAAAAGTGCGTGCTTTCATCTATTGCATGAGGGAAAGGATTCAGAAAGGTAATCAGTAAGCCGAAGCTGCATATCAAAATCAAAAATCCTTTCTCGTCTGCTCCCTTTAAAAAGAGTGCCACAAGCAGGGATATAATGATTACAAGAGCCCAAACTGCTATTTTGACATTCTGCAGGGCCAAATCCTGATAGGTAACTTTAAAATGAATTGCCCCTGCTATTTCTTTGCCATTCTCTCTTGCATTCAGGGACTCTCCATCATCTCCGAAATAAATACCTGCATAGTTCGTGTCGTCTACACTGCTGCTGTATATTTTTACGGTATAGGTCTTTCCTTTTGCATTGTAAACAGTATCAAAGTTAAAGGTATTCCATGCATTATATGTCAGAGTGCTCATATCTGTTGATACACTTGCAACCACTTGCTTTGTATCTTTTTCGATAATGTCAATATTAAAATCACCCTTATTGACTTTATCAGATGCTGCCATATGCAGCTTAATCCCCCGAAAGGAGTCTTTTTTCGATACAAAATCTTGTTCGATGGTCATATCTGATGAAATGCACGGCGTTGCATCATCTGTTGCACCATATTCTGCATCATAGCCTGTTCCCTTTACAAGATCAAAAGGGTTCTTTGCAATCATTACAACGATCCAAAATATCAACACTGCTAACAGATAGAATTTTCTTTTCTTAAGTAACTCAACCACTCTACTGCTCCCTGTTTCTATTCAAAACGATTCTAAATCAGATTTCCAGAGTTTCCGGCTCTTTTTCTAATTTCTCAATTTCCTGCATCAGCTCTTTATTTCTTTCATAGAGCTGATAACGCTTGTCGAATTTGTAATATTCCTCGCAGCCCTTTTGCGCAATGAATTTGGCACTATAGTAATTTACCGTCAGTTCCGTAATGAGAATCAACATCTCATTTCCCTCGCCGAAGCACTGATCCACAAAATCAAAGAGATTGGAAAGTTCTTTTTTTATCTTTCCTGCCTCTGTCTTCATTTTTTCTACATTTTTCTGAAAGTTGTGCCTGTCTGCTGCAAAACTCATTTTTTCAGAGCGGCCCTCCTGCTCTGACATTGCTTCTACAAGCTTCTTTCTTTCCTTTAAGAGAGGCAGCTCTTTTTTCAATCGATCTTCTAATTTCACATTTTCTGTAATTTCATTCAGAATTGCTTCTGTTAAAAGTCCCAATATAGTAATTCGCTCGTCAAAGGCAGCCGCCTTAGCTCTTCCCCTGATATCACCACTTTCGCAGCCTGCAAGGATTTCCTTGATCTGGTAGTCCTGTCTGTATTTTACATAAAGACTGTAATAAACAGAAAATTCATTGAGAATACGATGGTTGTGAAGATATTGGGAAACCAGACTCTCGTCCACCGGAAAGCCGTTTTCTTCATAGAGATAAATTGCCTCAGAAAGATCTTCCCAGCCTCTTGCTGTCACATAGCTCTTTCCGTCCACCGTTGTTTCAATTTCATAAAAATCCTCTTTTCGAATATCCAGATAAGTCAGAATCGATTTGTGCAAGCCCTTCTTCAAGGCATACTTTTTCCATGCCTCATAATCCGGCTCTATTTCCAGAATCTTTAATCGGTCCATTGTTACCACATCAAATTCATGAACAGAACGATTGAACTGAGGCGGATTTCCTGCTGTTACAACAACCCATCCGTCCGGTACCCTGTGATTTCCGAAAACCTTGTACTGCAAAAACTGCAGCATGGAAGGAGCCAGTGTTTCTGATACACAGTTTATCTCATCCAGAAAAAGAATTCCTTCTTTTTTCCCGCTTTCTTCTATTTTATCGTATACAGAAGCGATAATTTCGCTCATTGTATATTGGGAAATGTCGTACTTTACTCCGCCATATTCCTTCTGGGTAATGAAGGGAAGTCCCAAGGCACTCTGACGGGTGTGATGCGTCATGGAATAGGAAACCAGGGATATTCCCATTTCCTGGGCGATTTGTTCCATAATGGCTGTTTTTCCGATGCCCGGTGCTCCATAGAGAAAAACCGGTCTCTGCTTTTGAACCGGTATTCTGTAATTTCCCTCGTCGTCTTTTGTAAGATATATTTTTACAGATCTTCGGATCTGCTCCTTTGCTTCTGCTATATTCATGGATCTCTCCTGCTTATTTTAGTAATACTGAAATTCATCCTTTAAAAATTCTGCCTGAGGCATGATCAGCTTTATGATCCAGCCTGGAACCTTCGGCTTTGTCTTTGGATCTTCCACAATAATAAAGGCTGTCGGAAATTCCGGTACTGCCTGCGGATAACGTCCATCTCCATCGGTAAGATACAGAAGCCCCCGAAAATCCGTGAACTCCTTCTTTTTCAGCTGGTCTTCTACATATTCGAATACCGGCCGGAAGTCCGTTCCACCGAAGCCCTTCAGCTTTAAATCTGTCATGTAACGGTCAAAGTCCTCCTGTGATGTTACCTTTACCGCACTTTGCAGCTTGCTGTCACACTGCAGGATATGCAGATTCATATGATCTGTAAAACAGCCTGTATCTTTTATGATCGTAAAGGTTTTATTCAAAAAGCTCCTTACAATGTCACCTTGACAGGAACCCGATGTGTCAATTGCAATGACAAAGTCGTGAATTTTACTGTTTTCCTGATATTCCAGTGGTTCGATCAATGGAAGATTGCCATACAATTGCATTCCATAGCTGTAATAAATATAGTCAAATTCGTCCATATTGATCCGCATCTCTTCCTGTCTGGATACGAACTTCTTTATAAAATCCCGATAATTATATTTTTCACGAAAAACAGATTTTATATTGTCAATTGCCGTCCCGGGCATAATTTCCCTGTGGCGGCTTATGGATTCCACATCCAGCTGAATGGTCTTTCCGGTCTGTTTCCACTCCTCCAGAGCATAATTGTTTCTGCCATCCAAATCCTGGCGATTACTCATTTTCTGCTGTCCCACCAAGTGGCTTGCACTGACCCATACAGAATGATCATCCTCCCGAAAAAGCTCTGCCTGCTGGAGATCTTCCTTCGCCTCAGCCTTATGTTTCAGGTAGTAATTGTAAATATTTTCTGCTGTAAAGGGCTCTATCCTTTTCTTTAATTGATAAAGAAAACTCTTTCTTTTCAGGTCATTTGGAAGAGACATATCCTTCCAGCTAAGCTCCAGCATGGTATTTTCTACTGCAAGATCCGATGCAAAATCCCAAAGCTCGAAATTCATCTTGTCATATTGAAAGGGATGAAAAAATATGCAGTGAAAAATCATATGCATATACATCCTTGGCAGTGCAGCCTTGTCTTTCCGGAATTGTTCAATCACATAATCCGGATCACAGTAGACCTTTTGTCCGTCCGTGCCGCAATTTTCTGCTGTTGGAGCCTCTTCCATTTCATCCACATCCATCTGGGTATAGAAAAACTCCACCGGCATTTTCAAAATCGCCCGATTTAGAAAAGGCATAAAGGCAATCAATGTATCCTGTGTACTTTTTATGATTTTTTCTGCTGTGATTTCTTTTCTTTTTCGGATAGTATCCTGCATAGCTTAAAAGTTCTTTCTTAATGAAAAATCCTGGCTGTCTAATGTTAAGTTCGGGCTGTAATAAGGATCTCCCTTTTCCAGAAAATCTCCCCATTTTTTCGCAAATGTTTCAATTTCTCTGTTAAAGCGTGCAACCTTCTCCGGTGTATCCTCCAGACCTCTGGACTTTGATTCGTAATGATGCAGTTCAGCATAAGGATTGTAAACCACCAGATATCCTTTTTCTCTGACTCTTAAACAGAAATCAATGTCATTAAAGGCAACTGCCAGATCATCTGAAAGTCCGTTTACTGCATCAAATGCCTTTCGATCCACCATCATACAAGCAGCTGTAACTGCACTGTAGTCCTGAGCGCAAATGATACGATGACAATATCCGGTTGCTCCCTTCGGATGCATTACAAAACAGTGTCCTGCAATGCCGCCAAAGCCTATTACAACACCTGCATGCTGAATGCTGTCGTCTTCATAGTAAAGTCTTGCACCGACAATGCCTACATCATCCCGCATACAATATCCAAGCATTTCCTCCAGACAGTCCGGATTGATGAGACTGGTGTCATTGTTCAGAAGAAGGAGATATTCTCCCTTTGCATATTGCACACCAAAATTGTTGATGAGAGAATAGTTGAAGTTTCCATCATAGTAAACAACGTGTACCTTTTTATTTTCCTTTTCCAGCTTTTTATAAAACTCAAAGGTTTCTTCCTGGTCACTATTGTTTTCAATAATGATGTATTCGTAATTCTTGTAGGTTGAAAGTTCCTCAATTGAATCAATGCAGCGCTTCAGATCGTCTGTATGATCCTTATTTGGTATGATAATGGATATCAACGGATCATAGGAACGAATATATCTGGTCCGGTAAAGACCCGGATATTCGCCGTCAAACACTTCTGCATTTATTCCGCTTCTATTATAGTGTTCCTGAATCGCCCGACGTCCTGCATCAAAGGCATAACGCTTGCTTTCGGGATTTTCTGCAGTGGAATCGATGTGGCTGCGCCAATGATAAAGAACCTTCGGTATGTGATATATTTCCTTGGTATTTTCGATTGCCCGCAATACCAGATCATAGTCCTGTGCTCCCTCGTATTCACTTCTGAGAAAGCCGATCCGATTCAGAAGATTTTTTTCAATTACAGTAAGATGACAGATATAATTTACGGTTCTTAAAAGATCAAGATTAAAGTCAGGTTTCATCTGAGGCTCGAAAAAGCTGCTTCCGGTAGCATCTGTTTTATCCTCATCTGTATAGATCAGCTCAAGCTTTTTATCTTTGTTCAGAGCCTTTACAACTTCAAACAATGCATCCGGTGCAAAGAGGTCATCGTGATCCCCGAATGCGATATACTCCCCACTGGCCTTTTCCAATGCCCGGTTCGTATTTTCCACAATTCGGTACTGGTCCTGGGCTTTTAATACCTTTATTCTTTTGTCCTCTGCTTCATACTTTTCCAGTAATGCAGCAATCGGAGAATCCTTGCCGCTTCCGTCTGAAAGAACCAGCTCCCAATTTGAATAGGTCTGCTCTTTTACAGAACGGATCAAAGCATCTAGAAAGGACTTTGGTGTCTTGTATAAAGGTACTACAATCGAAATAAGAGGCTCATAGTCAAATTTCGTTTTTCTTTGTTCCTCCAACTGCTCCGGGCTTGCAAAATTGTGCTTGATCCACTCCTTGTAATCAAGAGGTCCATCGACTTTTTTTGCCTTACGAATTAATTTTTTGCAAAAGGCACCCATTCCGTTTGTTCGTATATACCGAACGCTTTTCTTCGCATTAATTACTGTCTTTTCCCTTGCAATATCAAATTTACCCATTGGAAAAGAAAGCTGCTTCTGCTTTGAATCTGCCTTGATCGTAATCCTTACGTTTTTCGCTTTAATATTATCGAAGGCCAGCTGAAAACCGCATTCCTTTTCTAATTTTTCCTCCGGGTAAGCTGCCTGCACATCTGCTCTCGGATAGTAGCTGATTCGGCATCCGAGAAAGTTTCCCTTCTCATCCTTTGCTTCAAAAGATGCTTTCTTTTCAGAGGCTACCCAGCCTGAAACAGCCAGAGAATTTGCATTGTTTCTCCGAATCTGATCAATGCACATGGGAATTGCGCTCTGCAAACGTTTCAGCTTATCAACAGAAGTATTGATAAGCCGAACTTTTTTTCCGTCGAATTCAGTCAAAATTTCCAGATTTCCCTTTTCCGGAAGTCTGTTCGGAAGATTGATCACAATCTGCAAAGCTTCAATTGTCTCACTATTCTGTATGTCCATTCTTTCCTGGGAGTTAAAATTCTTCCATGGCTGAACCTTAAATGGAAGGCTCTCTTTGTTCATACTGACCTTTATCTGCGTATCTTTCGGGCAAAAAGCAAATACATAATAAATAGACGCATCCGCAATACTGAATCTTTCACATTTTACTTCCGGTGTTAAATCCTTCATAGTTCTCCTGTAATCCACTTTTCAAGTTTTTGAAAATTATTTTTTATAACTGCTGATTCCATTCCACTTCTGATCTTTTTCTGAAATGGTAAGATCTTCTTTTGTCATTCCTTCCGGCATCGGCCAGTCAACACCGATCTGCGGATCATCCCACTTCAGACCACCCTCATCATTTGGATGATAGTAATCTGTACATTTATAAGCAAACTCCGCATAATCCGATAAAACAATGAAACCGTGTGCGAAATTTTTCGGAATAAAAAATTGCTTTTTGTTTTCGGCTGACAGCTTTACTCCAAACCACTTTCCGAATGTCTTTGAGCCTTCTCTTAAATCCACTGCTACATCGAACACCTCTCCGCTTACTACTCTGACAAGCTTGTCCTGTGGATAGTTGATCTGGAAATGAAGACCCCTTAACACACCTTTTTTGGATGCAGACTGATTGTCCTGTACAAATTCAAAGGGAATTCCTGCTGCCTCGTAATCTCTGCGGCTGTAGGTTTCCATGAAATAGCCTCTTTCATCTCCAAAAACAGTTGGAGTAATGACTTTTAATCCTTCAATCTCACATGTTTCTACTGTTATTTTACCCATTTTATTCCTTCCTTAACATTACATTGTCGCATACGATCCGCATGCGACAAAATTTGTTTGATTATAAGCCTTCAGATACATCCATCAGATACTGTCCATAGGCAGTTTTCAAAAGTGGCTGTGCCAATGCTACAAGCTGCTCTTTTGTAATAAAGCCTTTCTTGTAAGCGATTTCTTCGATACAGGAAATATATAATCCCTGTCTCTTCTGGAATGCTGCAACGAAATCAGCTGCATCCAAAAGTGCATCGTGGTTTCCGGTATCCAGCCATGCAAAGCCTCTTCCCATTACTTCAACATGAAGATCTCCGCGATTCAAATATTCATTGTTGATGGAAGTGATCTCAATTTCTCCTCTGGCGGATGGTTTTACGTTTTTTGCAATGTTTACAACATCATTGTCATAGAAATACAGACCCGGTACTGCATAATTTGACTTTGGATGAGCTGGCTTTTCTTCGATGGAAATTGCCTTTCCGTTTTCATCAAACTCAACTACACCGTATTCTGTTGGGTCCTTTACATAGTAGCCGAAGATGGTAGCTCCCTTTTCTCTTTCTGCTGCAGCCTTCAAAACCTTTGTAAAGCTCTGTCCGTAGAAGATGTTGTCGCCCAGAACCAGCGCTACGTTGTCATTTCCGATAAAGTCCGCTCCGATGATAAATGCATCGGCAAGACCTCTTGGTGCTTCCTGAACTGCATATTCAATGCGAAGTCCAAGCTGCTCTCCGCTTCCAAGGAGCTCTTTGAATACAGGAAGATCTCTTGGTGTGGAGATAATCAGTATTTCACGAATTCCCGCAAGCATCAATGTTGACAGTGGATAATAGATCATCGGTTTGTCGTATACCGGCATGATCTGCTTTGATACAGCCTTTGTCAAAGGATACAGACGTGTTCCTGAGCCTCCGGCAAGAATAATTCCTTTCATTGCAATTCCTCCATTTCACGCAAAAAAGCAGTGATGCGATACACTGCTGTTTTGCTCTTTATATTTAATTATCTGTTTGAATACATCTCATCATAGTATTTGGTATAATCACCGCTTACAATGTTTTCCATCCAATCCAGGTTTTCAAGATACCATTTGATTGTTTTCTTGATTCCGTCTGCAAACATGGTCTCCGGATACCAGCCTACCTCTGCTTTGATCTTGTCCGGAGCGATGGCATAACGTCTGTCATGACCCTTTCTGTCTCCTACATATGTGATAAGATCTTCTGATACGTTTGCTTTTCTAGGATCACTGTCCGGAAGGTATTCCTTCAGTGTTTCAATGATCAGCTTAACGATCTCGATGTTTTTCTTTTCATTGTGTCCGCCGATGTTGTAGGTTTCGAACAGTCTTCCCTTTTCCTGTACCATGTCGATTCCCTTGGCATGATCTTCTACATACAGCCAGTCTCTGACATTGAGTCCATCTCCGTAGATTGGAAGTGCTTTTCCCTTCAGACAGTTGTTGATCATGAGAGGAATCAGCTTCTCCGGGAACTGATATGGTCCGTAGTTGTTGCTGCAGTTTGTAATATTTGCCGGGAAGTGATAGGTATCCATGTAAGCCTTTACCAGCATATCTGAGGATGCCTTGCTTGCAGAATATGGGCTGTGAGGTGCGTATGGTGTGGTTTCATAGAAATAGCCGCCCTCATCATCCAGAGATCCGTATACTTCATCTGTAGATACATGAAGGAACTTGTGGTCCTCCTTGAAGCTTCCGTCCTCTAATTCCCAAGCTGTCTTTGCTGCATCCAGCATAACAAGAGTTCCCATAACATTAGACTGTACAAAAACTCCCGGGTTTTTGATACTTCTGTCTACATGGCTTTCTGCTGCAAAATGAACAACACGCTGGATGTCATTTTCTGCAAAAATCTGATTGATTTTCTCTGCATCGCAGATATCTGCACGGATAAACTCATAGTTATCTCTGTTTTCTATATCTTTCAGGTTTTCAAGATTTCCCGCATAAGTAAGTTTGTCTACGTTTATAATGCGAATGTCATCTCCGTATTTTTTAAACATATAGTGAATATAGTTGGATCCAATAAATCCTGCACCGCCCGTTACTAAATAGGTTCTCATCTAAACATCCTCCATTACTTATAAAAGTACATTCCGATATATACTATCATTTTTCTATCTGTAGTGCAAGTTCTTTCCTGTCTCTTCCTTATCCGATATAGATATTCAGCCAGCTCATGACCTTAATATGTCTGCTTTGATAAAGAGGGCTTCCTACCTGATTGCCCAAAGCCGACTGATCATCGTACTTGAGCATGGTAGACCACAGGTTCTCCATAGTAATCGCCAAACCGTCACTTACACAGTTATTTACCACTCTTTTTACTGCGCTGAGTCCGCCAAGGTGACGTATATTTACGCAGAACATCTTTGCCTTCAGATCAGTAACACCGAGATTTTCTGCCTCTTTTATGTATTTAGCACACTCCTCTGCCATCAACTCCTTCTGCACCTGAATTCCAACATCACTTCCAATAATGGCTGATATTGCCTTTGCCTTTGCAGAGCCGCTTGCTATCGTAATATGCTTTTTCCCCTCTGCCTTTGTGGAACAGATTGTTCCGTCTGTTCCGTAAACACTCCAGTCCTGAGTATCCAGATCATTTCCGATTCCGGCAGTATCCAGCTTCGCAAAGGTTTCCGGATCTTTGGAACGGATCCTGCTTAAAAGGGTTTTTGCCTCATTTGCATACCAGGCACCGGCCCCAATAGTAATGGCATGCTCTCCGGCTGAGTTTTTATATGCTGTGGTGAAACAATTGTATGTGGCATTTCCATAAATCTGTCCACCGGTCTCGACTGCAAATAAAATATTGCACATAACGCTGCTTGCATAGCTGTCGTACTGTTGGCTTTCTGTCATTTCGTATCCAAGTCTGGTTACATAAGCACTTGAGGAACCATTTGATGTATACACATCTGTAATGAAATAACCATCATTGCTGTGGGAGCTTCGATATATGCTTACGGTAAAGGTTCCGTTTCCTTCATCCTGACCGCTGTACCAGATAAGGTCGCTTTGTCCGTCGGTTACGCTCCATGTCGGGAAGGAAACTGCTGAGGCCTGTTTTCCCTTATAGCTTGCCCCGTAAACCGTAATTTTCACACAAGAGTCACTGACCTGGTTTAATATTACATAGTTCTGCGGCTCTACATCTGCCTGTGTTCCTGCCAGGAAAACAGAACTTCCATCTGTTTTTTCCATATAGGCATGCGCATAATAGGTACCAAAGCTATGATCAAAATCCGCTACACTTACATAGACCACATAGCTACCATCCATTTCTTTTTCCGCCTCGTACCAGACAAGGTCGCTTTGATCTGACTCAGACCAGATTGGAACCGTTATTTTCTTGATCTGATCCTTCTTGCGAACCGTGGTAACTCTGACTACAAAGGTTCCGTTCTGACGGTCTATATCTGTGATTTCTATATTTTCCTCCGGAACCTTCTCTACTTCAAAGGTAGTTTCTGCCGCCATGACCATAGAGGAATCCTTTAAATTCACATAGGCATGTACATAATAGATTCCTGCTGTCATGTGATTTGTAAGATCGATATTTGCCGTATAACGGCCGTTTATCAAAGAAGCCTCATACCAGACCAGATCATCCTGACCGCCTTCTTCGCTCCAGACTGCAAAGCTTACGGACTTTGCACTGTTGCAGAAATCGTACCCGGAAAGATAAACCGGATAAGAAACCTCAGAAAGACTCTGATCAACCGAAATCCTTCCTCCCTCCGGATTCATATCTGCAGTTACCGTTCCAAGCTCCGAATGAATGCCGTTTCCGTCTGTTATGCTGATTTGTGCATAGTAGATTCCAAGATGATTTGAATGCCTTGATACATTCGTCCTTACGGTATAAACGCCTTCATCCTCTCCAAGTTCATATTCCTTCAGATCGCTTTTATCTTCTTTGCACCAGATTGAAGCGGTAATTTTCGATACTCCGGAAGCTGCCTGAATTTCTGAAAGCTGTAGCGTTAAACTTCCGGTATCCTTCTGAGAAGAAAATGTTATATTTTCTGCCGTTGGAGTTGATACCGTAAAGCTTGTGTCACATAAAAAGTTCATTGTTCCGTCTGCTGTTTTTACGTAAACATGTACATAATACAGACCACCCGATTTGTGATCCGCTATATTTACGGTATAATCACAGACTCCCGATTTTTCGGATGCTGTATACCACTTTAAGTCGTCCTGACCGCCTTCTTCACTCCAGACTGCATACTGCACACTGACTTTACTTCCAAATGCAGAAGGACTTTCCATGTGAATATTGAATTTTGTCTCGTCTCCGTTTACATCGGTGACAACCGGCTTCGAATAGCTGTAAGAGAGTGTCGTCTCTGTGTTTCCCAGAAATTCCAGCTGATCATTGCTGTTTTTCACATAGGCATGGATCTTGTAGTCTCCTGCGTGATATTTATGAGCGGATGCCTTGCAATTTACCAGGTAATCATTTCCGCTCTTTGAGGCCTCATACCAGACAATATCGCTTTGATCCTCACTGCACCAGACAGGAACCAAAAGGCTCTTTGCACCGGAAGGCGCATCCAGACCGGAAATTCTTACGGTGAAACTTCCGTTCTTTTGATTTACATTTTCCACAGTTATTTTTTCTGCTGTGGCTGCCTCCACTTCGAATTCTGTACTTCCTAGAAAAATCTGCTTTCCTGCCTTGCTGTTTCCGTAAAAATGTACAAAATACCTTCCGGTTCCCTTATGGGAAGATAGGGATATGATTTTGCTGTAATTGCTGTCAGAATCCTCATCTCCTGTATACCAGACCAGATCATCCTGGCCGTCTGCCTCACTCCATACTGCGATCTGTACGCCAGACAAGCTTCCGTAATCCTTTACCCCATTTAAAGAAAGCTTTACTGTTCCCTGGGCGCTTTGACTTCCGGTAAGGGCGCTCATTTCTCCTGTACTTAATTCAGCCTGAAAGGAGGTCTGACAGATATAGTTCAAACCATTTTTTTCCTCTGTATATACATGGGCAAAATATTCTCCAAGGTTGTATTTATGTCTGGATATATTGCCATACACGTACCAAAAGTCCCCATCTTTTTCTGCATCATACCAGATCATATCACTTTGATCTTCAGCTGACCAGATTGGAACCGTTACGCTTTCTGCGTCTTCCAGATTTTCGATGCGGAGAACAAAATCTCCGCTTTTTTCATTTAGGGACTCCAGCACGATCTCCGCCTCCAGAGAAGAAAGCATGATCTCATTTTCGGAAGCAGCTTCTTCTACTGTTTCTTCTGTGCCTGCCTCTTTTATCTCGTCACTTTTTTCATCTGTTTCTAAATTTTCCGCTAAGATTTCTTCCGAGCTTTCCTGACTTTCCAAGATCTGCTCCGTATCCGTTTCCTGTATCATCTCCTTTTCTGCTGTACTGTTCTCTGCTGCAAAACTACTGACTGAAGGTGTTGTAAGAATCATTGCTGCTCCCAAAAACAGCGCTATCCCCTTTGTCAATTTCCTTCTCATGCTTCTTTCCTTTCAAATCCTGTATCATCTTACAGTTCATTTTTATTATAACTCTTTTTTATTATAACTCATTTTTATGAAATAGAAAGAAAAAAAAGAGCACCGGCTCAAAAGCCGATGCTCACATATAATACTTAGCTATATTTAGATATTTGGATCTGTAGGATCCCATGTCTGGCCTGCTGGAATTATCGTTGTGGCCGGTTTTCCATAAGGTCCCGGATCGGAACTGTCATAAACAGTTACCTTTGTTCCAAGCGGGCAATAATCATAAATCCATTTTGCATCTCTTACGGTCAGACGGATACATCCATGTGATGCAGCACTTCCAAGCATATTGTAATCTGCTGCATTCAGGTTATAGCTGGTCATATTTACACCTGCTACGGAATGGAAATAGATTCCATCGCTGGTAACCCTGGTTGCATACTGTCCGTAGCTTGGTCCCATCAGCTCCTTCCAACGGAATTTTGCAGAGGTGTAATGAACTCCTGCCGTAGTCGGTGTAGAAGGAAGACCAACCGAACAGGTAAAGGTCTTGACCGGTATAATGTAGCCAAGATTGCTGTCCGGATCGTTTGCATAAACCGTAACTGTATTTGTTGTACGATTTACCTTTATCTCGTAAGAAGACTGCTGTCCGATTATGGAATGCAGATCTGTCTGAAGTACATCATTGATATAGTAGAGTTTATAGCCATTCTCATAATACCAGCCATTTTTCTTCATTTCGCTCTTATCTACAGAGAAGGAAGTACTTCCTACAAAGCTGTCGTTCACATAGCAATGAACATAGTAAACACCCTCATGTGAATGATTATTGGTATTGAAGTTTCCGGTCCATGTGTTTGAACTTCCCTTTGTTCCTGTATACCAAACCAAATCATCCTGACCGTTTGTATCGCTCCAGACTGCAAATCTTACCTTGCTTGCTGAGGAGGACGCATTTTTCAGGTAAAGGGTTCTCTTTCCGGATTCTGTCTTGATCACACCTACAAAATTGCTTGGGTTAAAGTCGTAGGTTGATGTTCCTGCACAGATTCTTACGCCGTTATTGAAAGTGGTGTAAACATGGATCTTATACTGTCCAAGATTCAGCTTGTGGTTGTTTACATCGACCGTGCAGCTGTAAACATTGCTGCTTTCCTTTGTTGCTGTATACCACTTCATGTCACTTTGATCAGATGCACACCATATCGGCACCTGTACCGCAGAAATTCCGCTGCTGGCATCTGACAGGGTTACTGTTACCTTAAAGGTTCCTGCAGAATTGTTTACATTTGATACGGAAACGCTTGCTTTTGCCGTACTGTTTACGGTAAAGCTCGTCTGACCTGCATAGCAGGACTTTCCTGCATTATTCTGTACATAAACATGTACATAATAAAGGCCGTTTGTTTTGTGATTCTTTATATTGATGCTGGCACTATAGCTTCCGTTTGAACCACTTGCATCATACCATTTCAGATCGTCCTGGCCATTTGTATCGCTCCAGACTGCAAACTGTACTTTTTTGAAGCCTGCCGGAACAGAAAGGCCTGTAATTCTTGCGGTGTAGTAGGTTTCATCGCTTCCGCCACTAACACTTATTCCGCTGTTGCTAATTGTAAACTCAAAGCTCTTTTTTGCAAGTACGGCGTTAAAACCATTTTTTTCTGTTACATATACATGAGCCTGATAGCTTCCGACATTGTATTTGTGTTTGCTGATATCGGATTTTATCACATAGTTCCCATTGCTGTCCTTCTCGGCTGTATACCAGACAAGATCACTTTGATCGGACTGACTCCAAATCGGCACTACAACTTTTTCAATGCCGCTGCTGCTTTCCAGACCGCTTAAAGTAAGTACAAAAGATCCATCTGTATTGTTTGTATCGATGGTTAAATCCGTATAAGTCGGGCTTTCTACTTTGAATGTAGTCTGACCTAAAAATTCCATTCCGCCTGCCGGATTCTGCTCGTAGCAATGAACATAATAGGTTCCATAATCTCCCAGGCTCTTCGTGTTGAGCTGATAACTTGCAGAAGCTGTTTTTTCATTGTAGCTTGCAGTAAGCCACTTCAGATCATCCTGTCCGTCTGCCTCGCTCCAAACTGCATATATGATCTTGGATACCTTTCCCGGCACCTTTATATTGGTGGTTTTCAGATTGTAATTGTCTCCAGACTCAGAAGCAGTCACAACTGCATCCTCTGCCTTAAACTGCATATCCTTTTGTGCAACAAAGCCCATTGCATCGTTGCTGTCTTTTATATATGCATGAACATAATAAGTTCCTAAATTGTAACCATGTTTGCTGATATTGGAGGAAGCAACATACTCTCCGTTTTTTTCTTCCCCATTGTACCAGACAAGGTCACTTTGATCTGCCTTGCTCCAGACAGCAAAGCTGACGGATTTGATTCCGCTTCCGCTCTTTGCACCCTTCAGGGTAATGGTAAAGTCGCCGCTGTCATTGTCGCTTGTTACTGCCAGCTCAGAGGCAGTAGGTCTTTCCACTTCATAGCTTGTGCTTCCAAGGAAAACATTGTCCCCGTTCATGTTTTGTCCATAAAGATGAACCTGATAGCTTCCAAAGCTTTTAAATGTATTGATATTGTAGCTGACCTTTGCGCTCTGGCTGTCTGCATCGTAGCTTCCATCAAACCATTTTAAATCATCCTGTCCGCCATCATCACTCCAGATTGCAAAGCTGACCTTCTTTATGCCTCCCGGAATGGATACGTTGCTTGCAGATATGCTGTACTGGGTATTGCCTTTTTTCGCACTGATGACCGCTTCAGACGTTTCAAAAGAAGTGGTTGTTGAAATTGCCATGTTGCTTGTTTCATTCTTGCTGTTCACATATACATGGATCTGATAGGTTCCTATATGATATTTGTGATTTGACAGCTGCAGGGTAACCTTGTAGTCTCCGTTTGACTGTCTGCTTGCGCTATACCATTTAATATCGCTCTGATTTTCTGCAGACCAGATCGGAACAGACACACTTTTTACACCGGAAGGACTGGTTATTCCTTTAATGATAATGTCACAGCTGCCATTTTTTGTATCTTCATTTTCAATAGAAACAGACTGTGCTGTGGCCTGAGATACGGAAAATTCAGTACTGCCAAGGAATCCATTTTTGTTGCTGTAAACATGTGCATAATAGGTTCCAACGGTCTTGTGAGCGGAAACCGGAGCAGATACACTGTAGCCGTCTGCAGATGCGCTCAGCTCATACCATTTCATGTCGTCCTGACCATTCTTGTCGCTCCATACTGCGGCTGTTAACTTTTCTCCATCGGACAGGCTGTAATTGTTCAGAGAAACTGTAAAATTGCTCTCTGTGTCGTCCAGCTGGGCTGAAACACAGATTTTCACTTCCCTGCTGTCCTTGCTTTCCTCAGAGGATGAAGTCGTCTCTTCCTCTGTACTTGCCGCCTCTTCTTTCTCGGCACTTGACTCTTCCGTCGTTTCTTCCTGCTTTTCTTCCGTCTGGGAGCTTTCCTGACTCTCAACGGAGCTGCTGACCGTTTCCTCTGTGCTTTCTTCTTCAATGCTGCTTTCCTGTACGGTCTGTTCAGCATTTTCAATAGGCTGTGCAGCTACTGCTACACTTTGTATGCCAAAGACAAATACACTAATTAATACGAATAATAATTTGCTTCTTTTTTTCATACCTTTTCACTCATTCAATCTTGTTAGTCATAAATTCGAAGTACATAAATCCATCCCGGATCAAAAAAGCTTCTTACCGAAACCTCCTGTCCGGTCTGATCACCTGCCTGTGAATAATCCACACCATTGATCACATTGTCATGAGCACCAACTGTTTTTCCGTCTCCTACGTAGATTTCTGTGTGTCCACCTGAGCTTCTTCTGTACCAGAGAACATCACCCGGCTGCAGGTCATCCTCACTGGTATAAGATAATACTGTGAATCCACACTGCTTCATATACGCAACCTGAGTTCCGGTATAGAATGCCGAACTTGGAAGAGTAGAGGAAAATCCACTGTTCTTCAATGCATAGTAGACAAAGGAGGAACAATCCACATCCGGATTCATATATCTCCTTACCTGCGAATATCCAACAGAATCATCCGCTGCAGTTGCAATTGCCCACTCTACATAGTCGATCATCATAAAGCTGGTAGAACACAGATAGGTACTTCCGGAATATACATGAACGTAATAGGTTCCATTGTGATCAAAGTCATCTGCATCTATATCTGCATAGTAGGATCCGTTTCCGCCATCCTTGGCAAAATACCAATTCAGGTCATCCTGATTGCCTTCCTTTGTCCATACCGCAAAGCGGATATCTCCTTCATCCCCATTAGTATAGGTTATTCTTCTTGTATAACTTCCATCTGCTTCAGATACATCCAAAAGGCCTGCCAGCTTCAGATTGCAGCTAGTATTTCCAATCATTTTGGAAACTCCGTCTTCGAAGTTTGCATATACATGGATCTGGTAGGTTCCTGTGTGATCCTTGTGATTGTGGTAGCTTACAGTAGCCTTGTAGGTATTGTTTCCCTGATAGCTTGCCTTGTACCATTTGATATCACTTTGATCCGAAGAACACCAGACCGGAACGGAAATGCTCTCGATATCCGTACTGCTTGCAGATACACTTATGTTTACATCGAAGCTTCCATTTTCTCTGTTCACATTGCTTACACTGACACTTGCCTTTGCACTGTCTGTGATATTAATGTCGGTATTTCGTCCCAGCATTACCATTTTTCCGGACTTAAGGGTTGCATATGCATCTACAATGTATGTTCCCTCATCTTTGTGATTGCGAATATCAATTTCTGCTGTATAGCTTCCGCCTCCGTTTGAAGAAGCATCGTACCATTTCAGATCATCCTGTCCATTTTTACTGCTCCAAACTGCAATGCTGACTTTTTTTACACCGGCAGGTACTTCCAGTTCATCAATGTTAAATTCATAGATGCTTCCGTCTTCACTGGAAAAGCTGAGCTTTGCATCACTCATTTCAAATTCCATTTCCTCAGAAGCAAGAAATTCCATTTTTCCGGACTTATACTTTACATATGCATGTACCTGATAAGTACCAAGATTGTAATTATGCTTAGCAATGCTGGAATTTACTTTGTATTTTCCATTTCCAATGGACTTTGCCTTATACCAGACGATGTCGCTCTGATCAGACTGGCTCCATACCGGTATCTCTATCTCTGATACATTGCTTCCAAGCGTGCTTGCATCCAAAGTGATTTCAAAGCTTCCCTCTGCATTATTGCTTGATACGGTAAGATATTCCACAATGTCATCTGTTTGAAAGCTGGTCTCCAGCATCAGGCAAAGGTTATGGGAAACCCAATTGTAAACCTGTACATAAACTGTTCCTTCATGCTGTATTACGCTTTCATCAAAGGAAACACTGATCACCTTCTTGGTGCTGTCATAGTTTGCACTGTAAGAAGTAAAGTCATCATGACCACCTTCTTCACTCCAAACAGCAATTCTCGGATCTGTAATGGCTCCGACAAACGCAAGCTGGTCTACTGTAATTGTATATGTTCCGTTTTTCTTAGTAACGGAAACCTCCGGCTCCTCATCCGGAAACTCCACGGTGTCTGCATAAACCCATTCATCATTTCCATCTTTATCTACAAGATAAACATGAACATTGTAGGTACCGCTGTTGTAAAGATGATTTGCCACATCTATGTAGGCTGTGTAGCTTCCGTCTGACTGCTTTTCTGCTTTATACCAGTAAATATCCCCCTGATTGGACTGACTCCATACCGGTATCGAAACTTCTTTGATATTGCTTCCGCTTACACCCTTTACAACAACCCTGCAGGTTCCTGCATTTGTGTCAACGTCTTCTATACTCACACTTTCACAGTAGTTGTTGCTCACCTGCATACTTGTGCTTCCAACAAAATGCGTTCCTGAATTTTTGATCGTTACATATGCATGAACATATACCTCTCCACTGTGCTTCAGATTGTCAACAGAAAAAGTGCCTTCCATCTTTCCGCTTTCTGCATCATAGGAGGCCTCTGTCCATGTCAGGTCGTCCTGACCGTCTTCCTCGCTCCATACCGCAAAGCTGCAGCTGCTTACCTCCCCGCTTACGCTGAACCCTTCTGCACAGAGCTGGTAGGTCTTGCCCAGACTGTTTTTCTGGCTTGTTACACTTCCTTCCTGGAAGGTAAAGCTTGCCTTCGTCTGTCCTATGAAATTCTCTACGTTATTTCCGTTCACCGCATAAACATGTATGGTATAGCTTGTATAGCTGTAATCAAAATCTGAAATTTTCAGATCCACATAATAATTTCCATTGGAATCCTTCTTTGCAGTGTACCAGACAAGATCACTTTGATCGGATTTACTCCATACCGGAACGATCACCTTGCTGATCCCGGAGGGACTTGTTGCACCGGATATTACAATCCGGCAGCTTCCTGTAGCATTGTTTAAAGACTCTACGGAGACCCCATCACAAGAGCTGGCCGTTATCTTGAAATCGGTATCTGCTATAAAATTCATTTTTCCGTAATAGGATCCATAAATATGAGCAAAATATCTTCCGGCACTTTTGTGCTTTGATACGTCAACCGATGCATGATAACAGCCGTCACTTTCCAGTGACATGCTGTACCACTGAAGGTCATCCTGACCGTTTTCTTCACTCCATACTGCAACGGATAAGCTTTCATTGTTTTCCGGGGTGTAATTTTTCAGCTGTATATCCAGATTTTTTTCATCTCCGTAAAGATCTACTGCTGTCGCCTCAGCTTCTTCCAGGGAAACTGCTGCTTCCTCATCTCCCTGGATCTGGATTTCTTCTTCGCTGCTTTCTGGCTCTTCCGATATGCTGCTTTCCTGGCTTTCAGCTTCGTCTGTCGTACTGCTTTCCACTGTGCTCTCAGATTGCTCCTCCCATTCGGAAGTTTCCTGCGCAGCTGCTGCAGAAAAGCTTGAAAGCAACATGGAAAGACTCAGTACAGATGTCAAAACAATTTTTCCAAATTTCCCTTTCCTGTACTTTCTTTTCATATTTTTTCTTCCCACACCTCCTATTCTATCTTATAGGTTTTGCTTGCTCTGATTTCTGTATTTCCGTCAATCGTAGTTTCGTATACGTGAACGGTAAAGGACTGATCATCAAATGCATAATCCAGCGCACTTACATCTGCCGAAAAGACACCATCGTCTCCAAGGTTTGCCGTATACCAGCGAATATCGCTCTGATCTGCATTTTTCCAAACTGCAAATACCATAGAAACTACATTTGATGGATTGCTTTCTGAATACTGAATCTTGAAGCTTCCAGTTGTATAGTCGAAGTCGCTGAAGCGAAGTCCTGAGAAGGTTTCAACTGTATCTTCGGAATTTTCCATTTCCGGATCGCTTACCGTAATCGTAGTACTTCCCAAAGCATAATCCGCTATTTTATTGTTCTTTGCTGTTACGTAGAAGGTATAAGTTCCTCCCCTGTAGCCAAAATCCGAGAACGGTATGTTAAAGATCCAGGTTCCGTCTCCTCTGTTTTCACCCTGATAAGAATTTTTATCGGACTGATCACTCTCCTTCCACATCTGCGCACTCAAGCTTACCAGATCCTCCGAGACATTCAGATCACTCGCTACCACCTGTATGGTTTTTGTTTCGGTATTATAATCCAGCATTTTTAAGGTAACCATGTTGGTAGAAATACCAGCTGTCAGATTATCCATGAGCTCTGACTTGCTGGAAAGTCCTTCATTAAATGCATCCTTTCCATATACTTCCAGAAGTGTTTTCGTTGAGGAAAAAAGGTTTGTTCCAAGCGCAAGCCTGTCTCCCGGAATGGTTACTCCCATTGCTGCAAGTGTTGTAGGGAAATTGTCAAAGGTTGTATACTCTCTGAATGTCTTTTCCTCTGTTTCCACTGCGGAATTGATTACCGTTGTATATACGGTTCTTCTGTAATCTTCTGAAACATTATTGCAATAATCCGAATCCATGGTCAGATGATCACCACTGATCACAATTGTCGTATTGTCATAGTATGGCTGTGTTTTCAGCCATTCTACGAATTCATACACCTGCTTGCTTGCACAGGCATATACGTTAGAATATTGATCTCCATATGTATCCGGACATTCTGAACAAAGATATCCATCTTCGAAGTGTGTATCTACCGTCAGCATTGTCAGATTGAAAGGCTGATCGGAAGCAGACAGCTCTGCCAGTTCCGTCTTTGCATTTTCAAACAGATATTTATCTTCGTATCCCCACCATACATAATAATCAGAAGGAAGGGTTCCGTTTGAGGTATAATAATTGTAATCCTTTATGTTGTAATTTCCATGCGTACTGAAGTAAAGCTTTCTTCCGCCGAAAGCTGCATCTGATCCAAGAAGAAGGGTCTGATTGTAACCCTGCTCTGCAAGGATATCTCCAAGTGTTGTTGCTCCCGGAAAGAATTCATCCTGTGAAGACATTGCATTTTTATCGATGGAAATCGTCAAAGGCAAACCGGAGGTTTGGGCAAACATTGCACCAATCGTCCAGGTTGCACCTGTCATAGGAACACCACCGTTCAACTGGGTATTTCCTCCAGAAAAGTTTTCATTTTCTAATGACAGCTGGGTAAGTTCCGGGATTACATTTGTATCAAAAGCCCCTCCCGATGCGGTATCTGCAAAGGTATTTTCGGTTGATTCCAGGAATATATAAATTAGATTTCTCTTTTGCTCCGGAAAGGTAAGCTCTACTGAGCTTGGATCCACATAGTTGCTGTCTATAAAAGAGGAATACGTGGATTGATTCGATACATACTCCGAAACATCCATATTTTTCCAAAAGCCTGCGATTGTATTTGCAATAATCACACCGCTGAGTGCTGCGGCACCGCCCTTTATAAAGCCAGTTATTGTGATTTTTTTTCGAATCACTACCATAAATACAACATAGGCCGCCACAATGATGATTGCCGGAAGAAGACACTTTATTATGTGTCCTTCTATCATGCCGTTTCCGGTTCCCTCCATTGGCATGGTCAAATGATAAACAATCTCCTGAATCGTCAGATCACTCCAAGTGGCCTGACTCCATCTGTAAGTCAAAGGCAGGTAAGCAGCTAAAAATACAAGGATAGCTGATAAAACCAATGCAACTATCCCAAGGACTTTTCTGGCGGTTGTCTTTTTGCTTTTTGCTTTCGGCAGCCACTGCATTCCAGCCTTACCATACTTACTTGCTTCCATATATTTTCTCCTTTCTGTTATCTGTTTTTTCTTTTTTTACATCCCGGATATAACATATTAAAAAGCATATAAAAAGTGTTACAAACAAAGCTCCCGAAGCAGTTACATAAGACCAGGCTGCCCCTGTTATTCCATCAGCCTGCACCAGCATCGGTGCCATTGTGCTAACCAGTACGCTGGAAATTGCAAATCCCAAAAGGATAATGTACTGATGTCTCATTACGGTTAAGATTGTCTGTACTACAATTGCAAGTGCGTATCCTGCGCCTCCTACCAGCAGAACCGTAAATGGAAACTGATAGGTACTAAGATCTACTCCATAAAGCCATCCCAGCACCGGGCATCCAAGAAAATGTCCCACTACTATAACAAAGACACTTAAGAGAAGTGCTGCCCCTATAATAAGAAGACATGTTTTTTTGAAGGCTGAGAATTTCTTTGAAACCCAGTTCTTTGACATTTTTACAAGCAGCGGCTGAAGCACAAAGCTCATAAAAAGGCAGATCACATAGCAGGGCATAAAGAGGTAATTGTAAATTGCCTGATATTCACTTGCCATATAGGCATCAATTGCGTACTTTGGTGCATTGCCCATGTATAAAACCAGAAAAGCACCGATGCAAAGAGGAAGACAGTCAATCAAAAGCTGCCTTTGTTTTGCCCATACAAACTTTGGCTTCACTACTGAAAACAGGCTCTTTATCATGGCTACCATAACAATCAATGCGATCAGGGAAATGATCACTGCCACCAAACAGGACAACAGTACATTTTTTGTGATTCCCAATGTAATAAAGAAGCCAATGCAGTAAAGACTGATTCGAATCACCTGCATTTTTCCTGCCAGGTCCAAACGATTATTCAGCTGGTAATATCCTCCAAATACATCATCAAATGCATCCGTTACTTTCAGCAGGCAAAGCACAAGAAGGATCAGCGCCTTTTCTATATAATAACCTTTTACAACTACAAATCCGACTGCCCCAATCATCATTAAAATATTGGTAATGATTCGAGAAGCGATATAATCCTCCTGACTGTATTTTCCCACTACGTCGGATGCCTGAAAATTCCGCATGCCAAACTGGCCGATGGGTAAAAGCATCTGAGCTGTGGAAAATCCGATGGAAAACACTCCTGCAACTGAAGTTCCGCAAAATCTGGTTACAAACAGCAGCAAAATAACCGATGCAGCTGCATTCAGCAAATTTGCTGACAGATTATAAATAACTGACTTTCTTACCAAATCTTTCGGTTCTTTTACAAAAAACTCTCCTATCAATCTTTCATTCCTCTCTTGTACCGCCTTACACGGTATTTTTATTCTGGTTTTTTTATTGCCGAATATGTGTTTTTTACATTTTTCACTACAATATCGGTCTTTGTATCGAACACACCATCAATGCTCATGATCCTTCTGTGAATCTCTGCCAGATCATCTCCGGAATCACATGCTATGACCAGCAGCAGATCAAATTCTCCGGTTTTGTAGTAGCATGCAATAATCTCGTCCATGCTTTCTACTGCCTGAACAAAACCCTCATAAAAGCGGGCATTTTCCAACCGGACATCCATAAGGATGTTCATGGCAAAGCCAACCTTTCTTTCATCGACTGCTATTGTATAATTTTTTATGATCTTCTGCTCCTCCATCTTTTTGATCCGCTCTGTAACTGCAGATACGGAAAGATGGATTTCCTTGCTGATATTAGATGCGCTTTCTCTGGCATTTTTCTGAAGTATCTTTAAAATCTTATAATCCGTTAAATCCATGTATTTCTTCCTAGTTTTTCCTTGTCATCAGCTTTTGTATTGCAATACCCAAAACTGCAACAAAAGTAATCACTGCAATTCGAAGGAGTAAATTTTCATCCCAGGCAACAACCACTGTAGAAAGAGTATGTATCGCTTTGATGGACCCAAACACGGCCGAAACCAGGATAATGAAGAATTCCGAAAGCTTCACCGCTAAAATTCCCACAACCACGAAAGCAACAATGCTAAGCACAAACTTAATCAACTCCTGAGATTCATCCTGTATCATTGGAATGTAACTTACTGCACCTGCTGCCAATGCGCCGCAGAAGATAAATACTCCCATCAGATAGAGCCTAAAAGCAATCAGTGCAACACAGACTCCCGCCAAAATACCCACTGCCGTAGGTATATAAGCATCCTGTGTATAAAATTTTCCGACAAGCACGAATACAATTGCAAATCCCAGAATAAATCCGATCACTGCAACAAAAGCCTTCATTAATCTATATCCAAAAAAACATTGAACCAGATAATAGGCAACTGTAAACACCAATACAATCTGTCCGATGTTTTCAGGGGAAAGATAATTTTCAAGCGCCGTCATAGAAACCTCCTTTTTTTCAGACCTTAACTGAGTAAGTATAACACATCTGTAAAAAAAAGTGTGAAAACTTCTATCTATAAAAGCAACAAAAAAAGGCAGTTTTACCTGCCTTTTTTTATTTTTATTGTTCTGTTCCCTTCACGGTACGGAAAATTTCTTCAAATTCCTCTCGAGTCAGCTTTTCTTTTTCCAAAAGCTGAGCAGCACATTCATCCAGAACCGCCCTGTTTTCCACAATCAAAGCCTTCGCCTTGTCATAGCATTCTGAAATAATGCGGTGAACCTCTTCGTCTATTTCAGCTGCTACCTTTTCACTGTAGCTTTTGGTGTGTCCCCAGTCTCTTCCGATAAAGACATCTCCTGACTCATCGTCATAGGAGATCAGTCCCAGCTTTTCAGACATGCCAAAACGCGTAACCATTGCTCTTGCGATTGCACTGACCTGCTTAATGTCCTGTGAAGCTCCCGTTGTATAATCGCCGAAGATCAGTTCCTCTGCGATTCTTCCTCCCAGTCCTACCATGATCCTTTGCAGCATCATTCCCTTTGTCTGGAACATGCTGTCCTTTTCCATCTGCGGCATGGTATATCCTGCAGCGCCGCCTCCGGTAGGGATAATGGAAATCGTATATACCGGATTCATATCCGGCAGCACATGGAACAAAATCGCATGACCGGATTCGTGGAATGCTGTAATCCTTTTTTCCTTGTCGGAAATAATCCTGCTCTTCTTTTCTTTGCCGACACCGATCTTGAGGAAGGAATCCTTTATATCCTCCTGGGTAATAAAACTTCTTTCCTTCGCAACCGCATGAATTGCTGCTTCATTCATAAGATTTTCCAGATCTGCTCCGGTAAAGCCTGCCGTATTTTGCGCGATCTGCTTAAGGTCTACATCATCACCCAGCGGTTTTGATTTTGAATGTACCTTCAGTATTTCCTCACGTCCCTTTACATCTGGGCTTCCAACGGTTACTGTTCTGTCAAAACGTCCCGGACGGCGAATTGCCGGATCCAGAATATCCACACGGTTTGTGGCTGCCATCACAATGATTCCTTCATTTACGCCAAATCCATCCATTTCAACCAGAAGCTGATTTAAGGTCTGTTCTCTTTCATCGTGACCGCCGCCCATTCCGGTTCCTCTTTTTCTGGCAACCGCATCAATCTCATCGATGAAAACAATACATGGATGATGTCTCTTTGCATCTGCAAACAAGTCTCTTACACGTGATGCACCAACACCGACAAACATCTCCACAAAATCCGATCCAGATATGGAAAAGAAAGGAACACCTGCTTCTCCGGCTACCGCCTTTGCTAAAAGTGTTTTTCCGGTACCCGGTGAACCAACTAAAAGTACACCTTTCGGGATACGTGCTCCCATTTTCCGGTATCTTTCCGGCTGTTTTAAAAAGCTTACGATCTCCTCCAGCTCTTCTTTTTCCTCTTCCAGCCCTGCTACATTGGAAAAGCGAACCTTCTGCTCCTGCCCATTCGTCATTTTGGCCTTGCTTTTTCCAAAGTTCATCATTTTGGCATTTGTACCGCCTCCTGATGTTCTTCCAACAAGGCTTATGATTAGAAGTACTGCTACCACTCCCAAAATAACTGGCATAACCCAGGTTGTCCATGGACTGCTTGATACCTGCTCTACTGTATAGGAAATATTGTTTTCTTTTAATTCATTTTCTGCTGCAGTTGTATCTGTAACATATACTTTGTCCTGACTTCCGTCTTCCAGAGAAAAGATCAGTGTACCGGTTGGTACTGTCTCATTTTGTTCAATATGAGCCTCACTGATTTTCCCCTCACTTAAATAGGTATAATATGTACTGTTGCTGACCTCCGTTGCGCCAGAATAAGAACCCGGCATAAAATTGAACAGCAAAAAGATAGCCAGCACAAAAATAATATAAATAATCCAGGTATTGGACTGTCTTCGCACCTTTTACTCCTCCGATAAAAATTTTACACAGCCGATATAAGGCAGATTTCTGTATTTCTGATCATAGTCCAGACCAAATCCGACTACAAACTCATCTGGGATCTGGAAACCGCAATAGTCAACCTTTACGCCCTGAACTACTCTTCTGTCCGGCTTATCTAAAAGCGTACACAGCTGCAGACTGGCCGGTTTTCTCTTCTTCAGGATTTCCAGAAGATAGCTCAGAGTTCTTCCGGAATCAATAATGTCTTCCACAACCAAAACATCCTTGCCCTCAATGGACTCGTCCAGATCCTTTACGATCTTTACAATGCCGCTGGAGGAGGTTCCGGCTCCATAGCTGGAAACAGACATGAAATCCAGTGTTACAGGAACAGAAATGTGCTTTGCCAGCTCACACATAAAAAAGGCTCCGCCCTTTAAAACGCAGATCAGCTGTACAACTTTCCCCTCATAATGCTCGCTGATTACCTTGCCCAGTTCCTTTATCCTCTTGCTTACCTCTTCCTCTGAAATTAATGTTGCTATTTCATATTTTTTCACCTATAAAATCCCCCTTTACAGATATTTTTAAAATGTTTTTTGTTTTCTCTGTTACTTTGCAATCTTCGCTAATTCGGCGCCCCAGAACCCAAATGATCCGATTTCCGTCTGCAAGGCAAAGAACCTTTTCTCTGTCCTGTGCGGGAATCTTTTCATCTATAAAATACTGCTTCAGCTTTTTTTTATGTCCCTTTGCATCTACGATCAGATAATCTCCGCTTCTTCGATAACGAAAACAGGAATACCTTGAAAGTTTATCATAATCGAACCATTTCGTATATAATTTTTTCGGTATTTCCTCTGACTGCACCCGCTCCCTTTTTTCTATCCGAAGCTCTCTTCCTTCAAATTTCCATATGCCTTCTTTCAGCGGTAAGATTTTTTCCTCTGTCTCTTTTTTTTCTTTTTTTTCGACCTGAAGCAATACTCCTCCGTATTGTTTTTTTGCTACAATTTCATAGGGCAGGTTCAAAACTCTTCCGCTTTGCTTCTTCATAAGCTCGAGGATATCACGGGTATGTCCCCTTGTAAGATCAACAGCTGTTCCGGTCAGCTGCTTCATTGCATCCATCAGAATGTAGCCTGCTAAAAGCCTTTTTTCATTCAGTATTTCTTCCTTAATAAATATGCTCTGCTCTTTTTTCTGCAGAAGCACTTCTTCTCTTTTTTCGGCAATTTCCCTCAGTATTTCATCCGCTTCCTGCAGATCCTCCGCTGCATTTGCAATATGACGTGTGCTTTCCGGATTAATATACTCCGTAAAATAGGGAAGTATTTTGTTGCGCAGTCTGTTTCTGGAATAGGCGTCACTTAAATTGCTGCTGTCTACACGCCATTTGATATTTCGTTTTTGCAGTTCCCCCTCAATCTCTTTTTTGCTCATGCACAGAAGGGGACGAATCACATTTCCGTTTACCGGAAGGATTCCCTTTAAGCCCGAAACCGAGGATCCTCTGGCCATATTGAATAAAAGAGTTTCGGCCCGGTCATTTAAATGATGTGCCAAAGCAATCTTGTTGCCCATTCCTTCTTTTATACATTGCTCTGCAGCCCTTCTTCTTGCGATTCTTCCGGTCTCCTCTGTTCCTCTTTTTTCTTTTTCCGCCATTTCTTTTATATTGATTCGAAAAATTTTCAGCGGTATATTTCTCTCTTCACAGAAGCGTTCTGCAAAATGCTGGTCTGTTTCACTTTCTTCTCCCCTCAGGCAGTGGTTTACGTGAAAGGCTGAAAGTTTGATCTGCAGATTTTCTCTTTCTTCATACAAAAGCTGCAAAAGACAGATGGAATCTGCTCCTCCGGATAAGCCGACACAGATCCGATCTCCCGCCTTCACCATTTTTTCTTCTATTATGTATTTATAAAATTTATCCCTACTCTTTTTCATTTTTCAAGAAAAAGCTTCCGTTCATATGAACAGAAGCTGCATGTTTTCCTTTTATTTATTTTCTTTGAATATAATCTCTCCGTCTTTTACAAAGCCCAGCTTTTCCTTTGCAGTCTGCTCCAGATATTCATCACTTTGCATATACTGCTCCTCTTCTTCTATTTCCTCTGTTCTTTGCTTTTCACTTTCAATCTGTTTCTGCAAGTCCTCCATGCGGCTGTTGTTGCTTGTAATCTTCTTTTGAAGACAAAAGCCGCCGATTACCATTGCAAGAAGAAGAAGCATTACTACAAAGGTAATCGCCAGCATGGCACCTGACATAGAGCTTAATCTTCTTTTCTTTTTTACTTTTTGTTTGCTTACTGCCATTTTCCCTTATTATTCCCGTAGAAAGTATGCTCCCCCGCACATCTTCCCTGTATCCTAACATTTTATGCTTATTCTTGTCAATGGCTGCACCCATCTTGACTATCTTCACTCTTTTCGTGTATGCTTTTAGCATTGCATTATCTGAAGGAGGAATATATATGCGTATCGATAAATATCTGAAGGTTTCCAGGATCATTAAGCGCCGTACCGTAGCCAATGAAGCCTGTGATGCAGGCCGTGTAAAGTTAAATGACAAAACAGCGCGGGCTTCGGCAGATGTAAAGACCGGTGACATTATCGAAATCGAATTTGGTACACGTACTGTAAAAATAGAAGTCCTTTCCGTACAGGAAACCGTTCGAAAAGAAGAAGCGGCTGAAATGTACCGCTATCTTTAATGCCTTCCCTTTATTTTTCCAAAATAACAAAAAGAGAAACCAGTTTTTTGTAAATGCTACCTTGCATTTTCAAAAAACCAAGTTTCTCTTTTTTATTTCAAATTACTAAATTACTCGTTCACCTTATCCTTTAAAGCCTTTCCTGCTTTAAAACGAGGAGTTTTTGATGCCTTGATTGTAATGTCCTCGCCGGTCAAAGGATTTCTTCCCTGTCTTTCCGGACGGTCGAGTACATCAAATGTTCCAAATCCGATCAGCTGAACAGCCTTACCCTCTTTGAGCTCATCTCCGATTACGTCGATAAATGCCTGTACAGCAAGTCCTGCATTTTTCTCACTAAGGCCTGTCTGTTTTGCGATTGCAGCAGCTAATTCTTTTTTTCTCATTAATTTATCTCCTTTTACCTTGTAAGTCACTATATAACTTATATACGCAAGGTCTGGTTTTGTCAAGAAATACCTTAGGCAAACTGATTGAGGGCAATTTCCATTTTCTTAGCCATCTCATCAGCCTGTGCCTGTGTCTTTCCCTTTACTCCATAATAAAGTTTTAATTTGGGCTCTGTTCCGGAAGGTCTTACGCATACCCATGCATCATCCTCCAGATCGAAATAGAGAACATTTGACTGAGGAAGTCCTGTCTCCCTTTCCTCTCCGCTTGCTGTATCTTTTATCTTTCCTGTCTTGTAATCACGGAAAGCAGTTACCTTAAGGCCTGCGATCTCAGCCGGCGGATCCTTGCGAAGGCCATTTATGATGTCCTGTATTTTCTGAAGTCCCTCGATACCTGCCAGGGTAATGGATTTAATGCCATCTTTGTAATAACCGTATTTTTCATAGGTTTCGATCATGGCATCCCAAAGTGTCTTTCCCTGGGATTTGTAGAAGGCTGCAGCTTCGCAAAGGGCCATTGTTGCCACTACTGCGTCCTTATCTCTTGCATAGGTTCCAATGAGGCAGCCATAACTCTCTTCGAATCCAAAGAGGTAGCTTCCCTTTCCTGATTTTTCAAAATTTAAGATCTGCTGACCGATATACTTAAATCCTGTAAGGACCTCTATGTAATTTACTCCATAGCTGGCTGCAATTGCCTTTGCCATTTTCGTGGAAACGATGGTGGTGATCAATGCTCCGTCTTTGGGAAGTCCCTTCACTGCCTTTGTCTGGCTAATCTCATATTCTCCGATCAGGCAACCGGACATATTGCCTGTAAGACAATGGTACTCTCCTGCTTTGTCTTTTACCCAGACACCAAGCCGGTCTGCATCCGGATCGGTTGCAAGAACCAGATCTGCATTTTTTTCCTTTGCCAAAGCCAGACCAAGTTCAAAAGCTGCCGGTGACTCCGGGTTCGGATAACTTACTGTCGGAAATGCTCCGTCCGGAAGCTCCTGCTGCGGAACAACGTAAACATTCTTAAAGCCAAGCTCCTTCAGCACTCTTCTTACCGGGATGTTACCTGTTCCGTGAAGCGGTGTATATACAATGCTGATATCTGCTGCCTGCTCTTTAATGATTTCCGGATGAAGTACCTGCTGCTTGAGCACCTCCATATAAGCATCATCTGCTTCTTTTCCGATTACGATGTAAAGTCCTGCCTCTACTGCATCCTCTTTTTTCATTGTTTTTACAGTTGCATAGTCGGTAACCTTATTTACCTCTTCCATGATTCCTGTATCATGAGGCGGTGTGATCTGTGCTCCGTCCTCCCAATAAACCTTGTATCCGTTATATTCACTGGGGTTGTGGCTTGCTGTGATGTTGATACCTGCTGTACAGTTGTAATAGCGAACTGCAAAAGAAAGCTGAGGTGTCGGTCTTAAGGATTCAAATACATAAGCTTTGATTCCGTTTGCATTTAAGCAGAGCGCTGCTTCATCTGCAAATTCCGGTGACATATGCCTGGAGTCATAGGCAATTGCCACACCTCTGTCCTTTCCGCCTGTTTTTAAAATATAATTTGCCAGTCCCTGAGTTGCTTTTCTGACAGTGTAGATATTCATGCGGTTTGTTCCGGCAGCTATAATTCCTCTCAATCCCGCTGTTCCGAATTCCAGATCTCTGTAGAATCTTTCCTCGATCTCCTTGTCATCGTTTCGAATTGCCAACAGCTCCTTTTTTGTTTCGTCGTCAAAATATTCACTATTTAACCAGCTGTTGAATTTTTCTTTTGCGCTCATACAAGACCCCCGTTTTTTAAAATATTTTTTATATAATTCTTTAAGAATTCACTTTCATTGCAGCCCGGATCCTCCAGCACCTTATCCAGTGCAGCATTCAATGCCTTTCCTACACTTGGACCTGCCTTCACTCCCAGCTCTAAAATGTCTTTTCCGGAAATTGACAATTCCTTTAAAGAAACACACTGCTTCTGCTCGATCACCCTCTTGTATAATTCTTCCAGCTCATCCAGATGCCTGAGGGTTTCTTCTTTTATGTAGTCGCTTTTTCCCATTGCATCTGCTCTTTGCACCTTTAGGAAGTTCGGATACATTTCTTTTCCCAGAACCCGCATTGCTTTTCGAACATTTTTCATGTTTGCCGGAAAGCGCCAGTCGTGATATCGGATCAGCAAAAGAACCTTTTGGATGGTTTCATTGTCCAGCTTCAGTCTTCTTAGGATTTTCTTTGCTTTTTCTACAGATTTTTCTGCATGGCCTGCAAAATGGTCTCTTCCAAGGCTGTCCGTTTTTCTGCATTCGGGTTTTCCTACATCGTGCAGGAGCATGGTAAGACGCAAAATTTTGTCTGCTTCCATATGCTGAAGCGTCTTTATGGTGTGCTCTCCCACATTGTATATATGATATTTGCTGTTCTGCTCTGTTTCCATCATCCGGTCAAATTCCGGAAGGAAAACAGCTGTCATCCCAAGCTCATATGCTTTTTTGATATAATCCGGATGGGGTGAAAGAAGCAGCTTGATCAGCTCTGCGCTGATTCGCTCTGCACTGATTTTTTCCAGAGTTGGTGCAAGATCTTTAATTGCCTGGGCTGTTCTTTCTTCTATCTGAAAAGATAACTGTGCAGAAAAGCGCACTGCCCGGAATATCCGCAGGGCATCTTCCCTGAAGCGTTCATTTGGATCTCCCACACAACGGATACATTTTTTTTCAAGATCGCCATATCCGTCGAATGGGTCCATCAATCCATTTTCGTAATTGTATGCCATGGCATTGATGGTAAAATCCCGTCGCTTCAAATCTTCTTCCAGACTTGTAACAAATTCCACACTCTCCGGATGTCTGGAATCCTTATACTCTCCATCGGTCCGGTAAGTTGTCACTTCAAAAGATTCGTTTCCAAGCAGCACCGTTACGGTTCCATGCTCGATTCCGGTATCTACTGTTCTTCGAAACAGATTTTTTACCTGCTGCGGAAGAGCTGAGGTGGTAATGTCCCAATCATTTGGCTTTCTTTCAAGAATAGAGTCCCGAATACATCCTCCTACCGCATAAGCCTCAAAACCTTCTTTTTGAAGTGTATTTATAATTAATTCTACATTTTCCGGAAGTATTATTTCCACTTTTTACTGCCTCCTGCACTTACGCATTTATTATAACAAATACTACTTTAATTGACCAGACCGTTTTCTTTTCCTGCTTTTATTCTCTCTTGACAAATACCCCTCCAGGGTATATATCTTTGAATTAAGAATACCCCTATGGGGTATATAAGGAGGTTGCCTATGAAAGAAGATACCTGTCCCTGTTGTTCATCCAATTCCACTTTTGAGAATGCACCTGACGACGCTCCGGTTCTTCCGGACTGCTGTTCCCACAAAAGCAAGGAACGTTCTCAAAAGGAATACAAAGATCTCGTAAATCGCTTGAGCCGGATCGAAGGGCAAATTCGCGGGATTCGAAAGATGCTGGACAACAATGCCTACTGTGTTGACATTCTGCTGCAGGCGTCTGCTGCCAACGCAGCCCTGAACAGCTTCAATAAGGTTCTTTTAAAAAACCACATGAAAACCTGCGTGGAAAAGGATATCCGCGAGGGAAAAGAAGAATCCATGGATGAGCTGATCCAGGTCATCCAGCGATTAATGAAATAATTTTCAGAAAGGACGTATTATGAAACAATATACTGTCAGCGGAATGAGCTGCGCTGCCTGCCAAGCCAGAGTAGAAAAGGCCGTTTCCGCATTAGCTGACGTCTCAGCTGTTTCGGTAAGTCTTTTGACCAATACCATGCAGGTAGAAGGTTCTGCCGATCCAGCTGATGTTGTAGCGGCCGTAAAGGCTGCCGGATATGGTGCAGCACTTCAGGATTTTGAAGCCCAAAGCCGAAGCAGCCTGAAAAAAATCCAGATGCAGGAAGAAGCTTTGGAGGATAAAGCCACTCCCCTTTTAAGGAAACGGCTTTTTTCCTCTATCATTGTTCTCCTGATTCTCATGTACTTTTCCATGGGAGCTCACATGTGGGGCTGGCCCCTTCCGGCCTTTATGGAAGGAAATCATGTTTCCATGGGACTTTTGCAGATGCTTCTTTGCATTGTGATCATGATTATAAACCGGAAGTTTTTTATAAGTGGATTTAAAAGTCTGGCTCACAGAGCACCGAATATGGATTCCCTCATCGCCATCGGCTCCGCTGCTTCCTTTCTTTACAGTACCATTATGCTTTTTTATATGACCTACCTTCAGGTACATAGCGGAAGTGAGGCAGCCATGGCTATTATGGATGAATTTTACTTTGAATCTGCTGCCATGATCCTGACTTTGATCACAATCGGAAAAACGCTGGAAGCCTACTCAAAGGGAAAAACCACAGATGCCCTGAAAAGTCTTTTAAAGCTTGCTCCGAAAACAGCAAGGCTCCTGCGAGATGGAAAGGAAGTCGTTGCAGATATTGATTCTGTTCAGATCGGTGATATCTTTCTGGTTCGCCCCGGAGAGAGCATCCCAGTAGATGGCATCGTACTGGAAGGAAACAGTGCCGTAGATGAATCCATGCTTACCGGAGAAAGCATTCCTTCCGACAAGGAAGAGGGCAGCTTTGTATCGGCTGCAACCTTAAATCAAAGCGGCTTTTTGAAATGCCGGGCCAGTCGTGTTGGTGAAGATACCCCCCTTTCCCAAATCATTAAAATTGTCTCTGAGGGTGCTGCCAAAAAAGCACCTG
>CAVFRH010000106.1:0-5085 GCA_963624695.1 bacterium | reverse complement strand
CTGTCTTACCTTTTGACGGGTATATCTCAGGTTTACCTTTGTGGTCTGAAAAATACAGGCAAGGCAGGAAAGTCCAGTCTGATCAGCACAGTCAGTGTAGTGATCAACATTTTATTAAATACATGTCTGATTTTCGGTCTGGCATCCTTCCCAAAACTGGAAATTAAGGGGGCAGCACTGGCTACCGTAGTTGCCAGAATCATAGAGCTTGTCTGGTGTATTCTGGAAACAAAAAAGAAAAACAGTATTAAGCTGCGGATGGGCTATCTGCTTCATACACAGAAGGAGCTGAAAAAGAGCTTTTGGAAATACACAACACCGGTTCTTGGAAATGAGGTAACCTGGGGAGTGGGATTTACCATGTATTCGGTCATCATGGGTCACATGGGTACCGATGCAGTAGCAGCGAATTCTATCGCAAACATTGTAAAAAACCTGGTTGCCAGCTTTGGCATCGGCCTTGGAAGCGGCGGAGGAGTCATACTTGGAAATGAGCTTGGGGCAGGACACATGGAAAGAGCAAAACTGTATGGTCAAAAACTTTTCAGAATGTCAATCATAGGTGGGATTATTGCAGGAGGGCTGATGATTCTTTTGATTCCGCCAGTGCTGAAGGCGGCAAATTTAAGTCCTCAGGCAAGTGAATATTTAAAGTGGATGCTGGTGATGTGCTCCTATTATATGGTAGGAAAAATCATAAATACAACTCTGGTAAACGGCGTTTTTTGTGCAGGCGGTGATTCAAAGTTTGGATGGTGCTGCGATTTTATAACTATGTGGTGCATATTTGTTCCCCTTGGTTTTATCGTTGCTTTTGTTTTAAAGCTTCCGGTACTGGGCGTGTACTTCTTTATTAATATTGATGAATTTGCAAAATTGCCGGCAGAGTTTCATAACTATCGAAAATACAAATGGCTGAAAAATCTGACGATAGCAGAAAGAGAAAAATCGCTTTCAGATTAAAAAATAATGAAAAAGAAAGGGGACTGGAAATTTTCCGGTCCTCTTTCGTTTAAAGGTAAGCAAACAAAAGGTTGGATTTATTAGAATAAAATATTACGGGATAAGGAAAATCTTGTAGCCTTCCTTACGTTCTACCATCTCAAAGGCCTTCTTGTAATCAGCAAGAGGGAATCTTGCACTGATCAGATCCTCCAGCTCCAAAACGTCCATAGCATAGATCTTCTGAAGTTTTTCCCAGGAAGAAGCACCGGTTGCAAAGCTGCTCCAATGTCGGATCTCTTTTTTCCAAAGCTTGTCAAGCTCTACGGTAACAGGTTTTCCGAAGACACCAACCTGCATAAGCTGTCCCTGTTTGCGAACCAGATCGATCGCAGTAGTAAGAGCAGGGCCAGCACCGGAGCATTCCAGTACAACGTCAAAACCGAATTCGGTATTTTCCTCTGTCCATTTAATAAGTTCTTTTGTATCGTTGATGATCACATCAGCACCGTGCTTCTTTGCAAGCTCAAGTCTTGACTGATCTGCAGGCATACCGCTTACAACACAGAAGGCACCCTGCATTTTCGCAAGCTGCAGGCAAAGCTGTCCGATGGCTCCAGGACCGGAAATAAGGACTTTGTCGCCTGCTTCGATTTCTGCATGGTCTACAACTGCACGTACGCAGCAGGTGAGAGGCTCGCTGAGTGCAGGAGCATCGGAACCAACCATGTTAGCCGGTACCTTCAGTACATGATCGAAAGGAGCAACAACATATTCAGCCATACCACCGTTTAAGTTGATACCGATGGATTTTTTTTCAAGACACATCTGATAGTCACCTTTTTTGCAGTAGTGGCAGTGACCGCAGCCGTTAATGTTATTGACGATAACCTGGTCGCCAAGTTCAAAGCCGCTTACATTTTCGCCCATTTCTGCAATTGTTCCGGTGAATTCATGTCCTAAAACAACCGGAGAGGTGTGATCATATTCTTCATTGATAATATGCAGGTCTGTTCCACAGATACCACATGCCATAACCTTAATCAGTACTTCATTTGCTTTTGGTTGCGGTTTCGGAATGTCAACCAGTGATACACCGTCCATTCCAAGTCCATGACCCTGTTTTAATAATGCCTTCATTCTCTTTGCCTCCATATTTTTAAAATAAAAAACATCTTTTGTACTCATTACTTGCAAAAGCTGTGCCAGTTTAAAAGAAGGAGAAAAAAGAAAGAAAATGATGACAAGAAAAAAAGAACTGCCGAAAAAGACAGTTCTTTTTTGAGTTTGCCTTATAAAAAGTGAAAAGAAAACATTTTTGAAAAAAATCAAGTTTGCAAAAGGTCAATTTTGAACAAGACTTTTTTTCAAATTTGCAAAAGCATATTATTTACATTTTGCAAGAAGAGCTTCCCACTTTTCGTCTACATACTTCTGAGCCTCTTCAATGGTCCATTCATTTCCGGGCTTGAAGCAGTGACGGAAACGTCCCTGGGTTTTCATAAACTCTTCAACCGGAAGTTTTTTCTTTGGCATATAAGTCAGATGATATTCACCATTCTCAACTTCATAGAGTGGCCATACACAGGTGTCAACAGCCAGCTTGCAGATTTCCGGAAGCTTTTCAGCCGGATACTGCCAGCCTCTTGGGCAAGGGCAAAGAACATTTACGAAGGTTGGTCCCTCTGTGTAGATTGCCTTGTGTGCCTTGGTATGAAAATCCTTAAAGTTTCCGATCAGAGTGGTCTGTGCAACATAAGGAGAGCCATGTGCTACAATGATCTGGGTAAGATCCTTCTGGTTTTGCTTTTTACCAACAGAATGCTCTCCGGGAGGAGTTGTAGTAGCAGATGCAAAACGAGGAGTAGCAGAGGAACGCTGGGTTCCGGTATTCATATATGCTTCATTGTCATAGCAGAAGTAGGTGAAGTCATGACCGCGTTCCATCGCTCCGGAGAGAGACTGAAAACCGATATCATAGGTACCGCCGTCTCCACCGATTGCAAGGATCTTGTAGTTGTCGTCAATCTTTCCCTTCTTTTTCATTGCCTTGAAGGCGGTTTCTACACCGGAGGCAACTGCAGAGGTGTTTTCAAAGGCTACATGAATGTAGGAATCCATCCATGCAGTATTCGGATAGGTAAAGGAGGATACCTCAAGACAAGAGGTAGCGTTACAGATAACGGCCTTATCCTCTGGGTCTACAGCACGCATCATAGCACGGCAGGTGATACCTGCACCGCAGCCGGCACAGAGACGATGTCCACCCTCAAATCGCTCTGCCTTGCTCATTTCTTCTTTTAAATTGTATGCCATGATTACTGAACCTCCTTTCTGAGATCTCTCTGTCCCATATGGGAGTAGATCGGACCTGTTTCACCAGTTTCGATGATATTTTGAAGTCTTGCATAGACTCTTTTTGCATGGCCTGTTGTAAAGTCACGGCCGCCAAGACCAAACACAATGTCAACCATTTTCGGTCTGTTTTCCAAATTGAAGCAGGCAGCAGCAGTTTCGGCAAACAATGGTCCGCCATTTGCGTTGAAGCCTTCACTCTTGTCCATAACGGCAACTGCCTTGCAGTTTTTCAGAGCCTCAGCCAGCTCTTCAGCTGGGAAAGGACGGAAGACACGGATTTTCACAAGGCCGACTTTCTCACCCTTTGCGCGAAGCTCATCTACAGCAGCCTTTGCGGTACCTGCAGAAGAACCCATAATGACCAGAGCACGCTCTGCATCTTCCATTTTATATTCCTCAAAGAAGCCGTATTTACGTCCGAAGGTTTTTTCGAAGTCTGCAGCAACCTCTAAAATAGCGCGTTTTGCATTTTTCATAGCCTCAGCCTGGGCAACTCTTGCTTCCATATAATAAGGAGAAGTTCCGTAAGGGCCTACAGCCAATGGGTTTTCATGCTTGAGCAGGTAGTTTTCCGGGTGATATTCGCCAACGAAGGCTTTGACTGCATCGTCATCCTCCAGCTCGATATTTTCCAGAGCATGGGAGGTAATGAAGCCATCTTCACAGATCATAACAGGAAGACGAACGTCAGCTGTTTCACCGATCCGGTGAGCCTGCAGATAATTGTCGTATGCTTCCTGGTTATTTTCTGCGTAGATTTGGATAAAACCGGAATCACGAACAGACATAGAGTCAGAATAGTCGTGATTGATGTTGATCGGTCCGGTTAAGGCACGGCAGGCAACTGCAAGAACAATCGGAAGTCTGCAGGAAGCAGCAACATAAAGTACCTCTGTCATAAAAGCAAGACCTGCAGAAGAAGTAGCAGTGATTGCACGGCAGCCGGCAGCCTCTGCACCGACACAGGCAGAAAGAGAGGAATGCTCACTCTCCACACAGATAAACTCTGTATCTACTTTTCCGTCTGCAACATACTGAGCAAAATACTGCGGAATCTCGGTAGAAGGAGTAATTGGGAACATAGCAAATACATCCGGGTTGATCTGGCGCATTGCGGTTGCAATGGCTTCGTTTCCGGATAAACGGTCTCTTTTACTCATGATTAATGTACCTCCTTCCAGTCAATTGCTCCAAATGGGCAGACCTTATAGCAAATACCACAGCCCTTGCAGTGGTCAAAATCAAAATCACCTCGTGTGCCTTCTTTTACCGGAATGGATGAGTCCGGGCAGAAGGGTGCACACAAAAGGCACTGTTTACATTTTTCAGCATCCCAGGAAGGAACCATGGAACGCCATTCACCGGTAATCAGAAGTCTGGATGTACCGCCTTCGTAAATTTCGCAGCCGGTGGTAAGCTCCTGCCAAGGGGTGCTTTCGTTAATATCTTCTGCTTTTTTAAACATTATTCCCTTACCTCCTTCATTGCCTCAGCAAGACAGTTCAGGTTTCCTTCGATAACCTGGGGCTTTCTTGCAAATTTGTGACTGTAGGATTCCCGCATGCTGTCAAGAAACTGCTGCGGATCTACACATTTGCTGACTGCGACAACTGCAGCAAGCATAGGAGTATTTGGGAAATATCTTCCTAATGTTTTCATGGAAATATCTCTTGCGTCAATTGTATAGATTTTTCCTTTGTAATGTGAGAGTTTTTCTTTGAAAGCCTCAGGACCTTTATCAGAATTGATAATAATGGCACCTGTATCCTTAGCACCTGCGGCTAC
>CAVFRH010000105.1:0-8718 GCA_963624695.1 bacterium | reverse complement strand
GCCAAATAAATTTCACAGCCGTATATGACCTTAAACGGTGCACTTACAGCTTTTATTTCTTCCTTTGAGGCCTCAGGATGCTCCTGCGCATATTTATCTCTGTATTTTTTGTCAATGTCTTCCATTGCATGATTTGCTTCCGGAAAGCTTTGCACAACACCATGATCTGTTATGGCAATGGCAGGATGTCCCCAGGCATACGCTCTTTTTACCAGTACTGAAGCATCTGTGACTCCATCCATATCGCTCATTTTTGTATGACAATGAAGCTCCACTCTCTTCTGAAGAGCGGAATCCTTTCGACTGCTTCGAAACGAACTCGCAAGACGGATTCCCATCACATAAGAAATACTGATTTCCCGGTCAAAGTTGTCCATTCCGGCTTTTCCCTTTAGCTTTATAAAGATTCCTTTTTTTATCTGCTTGCTGATCAGTTCGTATTTTTCCGGTATCAAAAACAGTTTTACCATAATGGTATCTGTATAGTCAGTCATCGAAAACAGAAACAAAAACTTCCCGTTCCTCAATTCTCTTGAATCTACGGAAAGGACTTCCCCTCGTATCACAACATCTCCGGAACCCTCTTCTATTTCACTGATCGGCATAGAATCTTCTGTTACATCATATCCGTAAATTACATTTGGATCACTAGACCTTGCGGCTGTACTCTTGGATTTTTTACTCTTTTCCTCTTTGCTTTTTCCTTCTGACTCTGTTCTTTTTTCACTTATATGAGACGTAATTTCTTTTACCTGTTCCTGCAAACGCTGCTGATCCTGTTGTCGGCGAAGTTCTTTTTTCTCTTCATCTTCCTTCACAAAATTCAGAACACATTTTGTCTGGAATCCTGCTCTGTCATTAAAAACATGTTCCAGATATTCTGTGAGTTCTTTTTCTTTTTGCTTATAAATAACCGAATCCGGAAGACTCACTGCAATATTCTCACCCGAAAAATCAAATTTTCCACGACGAAAAAGATGAGAAAGCACAGGACTTTTCTCATCTAACTCGTAGCTCATACTTTTTTTGTAACTGTCAAAAAAAGATTTACAGGTATACTGCTGTGAAAGCATGAATTTTTCATGTATCTGTATCGAAATATTGTATCCGCTAAACAGCTGTTTTCGGATTGCTTCTTCCATCTTCAGCAGATGTTTTTTATGCAGCCATTGATGCGATGTTACAAAAATATGTATAAAATCTCTGTCCTGACTTAAAACGACCCTGGAAACTTCCATAAGCTCTGCAATTTCAGACAGTTCTTTCGTCAACTCAAGCTGTGGGAAAACATCTTTAAAATTTCTGGTGATAACTTCCGTTTTATTCATCCCAATTATCAAGTTCCTCTTTCAAAGCACTGATCAATTCGTTTTCCGGTAATTTTCGAATAATTTCTCCCTTTTTAAACAGCAATCCAACGCCTTTTCCACCGGCAATGCCAAGCTCCGCTTCTCTTGCTTCTCCCGGTCCATTTACCGGACATCCCATTACTGCTACTTTGATATCATATGGATAGCTAAGAACAAGCTCTTCTGTCTGCTTTGCCAAAGAAATCAGATCGATCTGTGTCCTTCCGCATGTAGGACAAGCTACCACGTCGATTCCTCCCTTGCGCAATCCAAGGGTACGCAAAATCAGCTTTGCAGTCTTTATTTCTTCTATCGGATCTGCACTCAGAGAAACCCGCATCGTATCACCGATTCCCTGATACAAAATAACGCCAAGTCCTACAGAGGATTTTACACTTCCAGAAAAGGCTGTTCCTGTCTCTGTTATTCCAACGTGCAAAGGATAATCTGTCCTTTTTGCTATAATTTCATGCGCCTTTATGCACATCAGCGAATCGGAAGATTTAATACTTATGACTAAGTTTTCGTATCCCATGGATTCGATCAGGCTTACCTTCTCCAGTGCACTTTCCACCAAAGCATCCGCACAGACTCCATGATATTTTTCCAGAAGTCTTTTTTCTACAGATCCACTGTTTACACCTATACGTATAGGAATATTTTTTCCTTTTGCGGCATCTACTACTGCTTTTACACGATCGCTGCTTCCGATATTTCCCGGATTAATTCGAATTTTGTCTGCACCTGCCTCAATTGCTGCCAGGGCAAGTTTATAGTCAAAGTGAATATCTGCAACTAATGGAATCGAAATTTCCTTTTGTATTTCACGAATTGCCTCAGCTGCTTCCATCGTTGGTACGGCACAGCGTATAATCTCGCATCCGGCTTTTTCCAGGCGATGGATCTGTTCCACGGTAGCCTTAACATCTTCTGTCTTTGTATTGGTCATGGATTGTATAAGAATTGGATTCCCTCCTCCTATAACTTTACTTCCAATCTTGATCTTTCGTGTTTTTTCTCTATACATAACATTATACCCTTTTATAAGTCAAAAAAGAAAATCCTACTCCTTCGTGTTCATAGTGCTCGCTTTGTTCCTGCACTGTCCACTGCAAATCAGCATCCAGATTTGGAAAATAAGTATCTGCCGAAAAGCTTTTTTCTATTTTTGTAATATATGCCTTCGTACAAAGCGGAAGCAGCAGCTTGTAAATACTGCCGCCTCCAATCACAAATACCTCATCTGTATTGTATTTGCTTAATTCTTCTTTCAATTCCTGAAGATCGTGAACAATGATTGCTCCTTCTTTTTGATAATCCCTATTGCCTGTTAAAACAATATTTGTTCTCTTTTTCAGAGGATTGCCTCCTGGGAAGCTTTCCAGTGTTTTTCTTCCCATTACCACAACATGCTCTTTTGTACTTTCTCTGAAAAATTTCATATCTTGGGGAATTGATATCAAAAGGTTATTTTTATACCCAATTCCCCAATTTTCATCTACTGCTGCTATAAGATTCATCTCATCCTCCGTCAAATTGCAATCGGAATATTTTTTATCTGGGGACCGCACTGATAATTTTCCACCAGCACATCATTCATCGTAAAATCGTAGAAGTTTTTTACTTCAGGATTTAGTGTTACCTTTGGTGCCGGAAAGGTTGGCCTGCTGATCAGTTCCTGAATAATCGGAACATGTCTGTCGTAAATGTGTGCATCTGCAATCACATGTACCAATTCACCTGCTTCCATGTTGCTTACCTGTGCAAATGCCATAAGAAGAAGTGCATACTGGCATACATTCCAATTGTTTGCTGCTAAAACGTCTTGTGAACGCTGGTTTAACACTGCATTTAATGTCAGCTTATCTCTTCCTTTTTTCTGTTCTACATTAAAAGTCATGGAATATGCACATGGATAAAGTGCCATTTCACTCAAATCCTGATGTACATAAATATTTGTCATGATTCTCCGGCTAAAAGGATTATTTTTTAAATCATAAAGGACACGATCTACCTGATCCATATCGCCCTCTTTGTAGTGATGTTTTACCCCCATCTGATAACCGTAGGCCTTTCCGATAGATCCGTTTTCATCTGCCCATTCATCCCAAATATGTGAATTCAAGTCATGGATATTATTTGACTTTTTCTGCCAGATCCACAGCACTTCATCAAATGCTGATTTCAGAGCTGTCCGGCGAAGTGTAATTGCCGGAAATTCCTTTGTAAGATCGTAGCGATTTACAACTCCGAATTTTTTTATTGTATATGCAGCCTTTCCATCCGGCCATTTTGGTCTTACTTTTTCGCCCTCTGTACTGCTTCCGTTTTCAATGATGTCATTGCACATATCAATAAAGAGTTTATCTGCTAAGCTCATATCTATTACCACCTTTACATAATTGGGTACATTATAACACTTCTCTTTTGATTCTTCTATAAATTTTCTTTATGCCCCGACAACCTTCTTTCCCTCTTTTTTCAAATCTGCAGCTTCTTCCTTGGTTACAACCTTTATTTTTTCCTTTAAAATAAGCTGCGCTTCTCCATCCAGGCTGCTTATCGAAGAGCTTTCTTCACCAGATAAGGCTTCCTTTGCAAGTTCAAGTCCTTCTTCCAGTACTGTAACACAATACAGGACTTCATATTCTCCCGCTGTATCGATCTGAATATTTTCAGAAAGTACTTCTACATTGCAAATAATCCCGAGCGGATCGTTCATGTCTTCTGTTAAATTCAAATTTTCTGTATTTAAAATGACATACCTTTCATCTATTCCGTCTAGCAGACTTTCAATGATTTCTTTTTCTTCTTCATTTGCCTCTTTTCCATTAAAATTACTTTCCTGATCCAAAACACTTTTCTGTATATCCGAATTTTCCTCTTTCTCAGACACTTCTGTACTTTGACTTGCTAAGCTCTCGCTTGTCAAAGAACCCTGATCACTGTTTTCTTTCGATTGGCAACCAGCCGACAACCCTCCTAAGAGGGTTGCCAGTACCAAGATCATAGCAACATACTGTTTTTTCTTCATTTTATTTATTCCGTTTCCTTCTTCCTGCTGCAACTATCGCCCCTGCTCCCAAAATGCTCAAAATGAAAAGGGCAATCAAACCAGATACGCTTCCCATATTGTGATCTCCTGTTGCTGCAGTGTCGGTCTGCTGCTTTGGCGTTTCTTCCTGCGGCTGCTCCAGTTTTTCCGGATAAGTCACTGTCTGATTTTCATTTTCCAACTCCTCATGTGCTGCCAGTTTCATCTCTCCATAATAAAGAGTTTCATACACAACCAAGGATTTTCCTATTGCTTCATTTGAATCAAAAGAAAATTCTACAATTATTGTTCCAGAGCTGTTTTCCGGAATAAAGCTTTTTTCCGCCGTTACTTCCTTTCCGTCTATGCAAAATGCTTGTCCGCTCTCTTTGTCGATCAGTCTGCCCTTTACCGTATATTCCACCCCGGCTTTCAAACCTTTATAAGATATCGTATCCTGTAAAATGCAATTTTCACTTATGCTTCCCTGCGAAGATCCACTTTCATAGTCCGATGCATTTGTTTCGATTTTCGGAATATAAAGCGTCTGCTTTTTATCTGTTAAATCCTCGTGTTTTGCTCTTTCAATTCCATCTTCATAGAGAACTTCTGTAACAACCAGTTTCTTTCCGACTGCTTTTTCACTGTCTACTGTAAAGCTCATTTCAACACTTCCGTCACTTTCCTGTGGGATGAATTCAAACTCAGATTCTGCCACAGTTTCCCGGTTTTCCAAATCCAGTATTTTTCCGCTAAATCTGTAACTTTTTCCTTTTGTAAGATTTTTATAGGAGATTTCATCAATTACGGTTTCAGTTTTTCCGGTTATTAAAAACTGATTTCCACTCTGCTTACTTTTCGCATTTGTATAAATCTCTATGGGCTGATTTTCTATTTCACCCAAATGAAGGACAACATTATTTTCTCTGATTGATACGCTAAAGCTAAGCATTCGAAAGCCATAGTTTTCTGAAGAAGGAATTTCTGTAATAAGATAGTCTCCGTAAGGCAATGCTCCCTTGCTGTTATCAAGGCATGTCAACTCTCCAAACCAAATGCCATCGCTGCTTTTTTCTCCCTCGTTTGTATGACTTGAGTGCTCATTTACTGCTGCACTCGTAGAAGCAAAGCCATTTTCATCTGTAACGATCGTGTGACTTTCTCCTGTACTTAAATTTTTTATTTCAAAAGAAACGCCCGCCATCCTTTTCCCATCTTCTGCAGAAATTTTGGTAAAATCCAGATCTCCTCGTATCAAATCTTCTTTGACTGCATTTTCACCGCTTGGAAGATTTTCCAGCTTCACTTCTTCGTTTTCAAGTGATACAGGACAGACATAAAGTGTTTCATTGAGTAAATAACCAGTCGGGGCCTTTGTTTCCTGAATTGTTACAAATCCCAGCGGAAGCACTGTTTTTCCTTCTTTGTCCACATAGACTTCGTCTCCCGATACTTTATGGTTTTCATCTAAAAAAATTTCCCCCTTTTCATCTGTTTTTAAAATCCAGCTTGCCTCTGCTTCTGAGCTTCTGATTTCATCTTCTGTTTCTACTGCATAATACTTCACCTCGAAATAGGCACCGGAAAGAGCCTTGCCGCTTTCACTGTCCTCTTTGCTTAACAACAAACCAGGCAATGCCTTTTCAGGAGTTTCTTCTACTGTGACTTTTTCTGTTTGTCCGGCACTTACAGCAATCGAATATATTGTCTCGTCCAGTAAATACCCTTTGGAAGCAGTGATTTCCTTAATGTAATATGTTCCTGCTTCTACTTTTACAGAAGAAAGTGCATTTCCGTCAGCCCCTGTTGTAAGCGTATCGATTTGATTTTCACAAGTGCTGTCAGCGTAAACCCCATAAACTGCTCCTTCCAGGCTGTAGTTTGAATTCTTTGCGGTCAGGTTTGCTTCCGCACTCTTCTTTAAAATCGTAATTTCTCCTGTACTGGGAGAAAGTGGAAAAATAAACCAAACGACATTTTCACATTTTCCGGTTATATTCGATATCTGATTTCCGGCGCTGGTTACTGTAGAGCCAAGTCCATTTGTAACATGTGTGGAATTCCAATAAATCAAAGACTGACTGCTGACCGGAGCATCTCCTGAATTGTAATAAAATCCTATATGTGTATCTGCATTGTTTCCATATCGGTCTGCATTTGTACTTGTAGGCTTTGACATGATGATCGCACCATTTGTTAAAATACCCTCTTTTCGTAATCTTTCTGCCAGAGAAAGCATGGAATCATAGCTTTCCGCATAGTAATATGTAAAGTGATTGGTAACCTCCTGATTGGACAGGCCCCACCTGTCTGTTGCCGTGAGCCATGCAGGAGACCGGTTTTCAAAATCATCGATGTCATTATAGGTTACGTCAAAAATTCCAAGTGAATTGAAATAATCACTATAGTCGCTTATATCATCTGGTATCTTTCCGCTATGTGCCACATCCCAAAATACTCTGGCAACAAAAGAACCGCAATTCAGTCCGTAACCGTTTTCATACCTTGGATCGGATATCGGTGTGTTTGGAGCAAAGTATGACTTGCTGTAACCAGTTCCGACATATCGGGTTCCGATATAATTGCTCTGCTTTTCTTTCAGCCAGCTTTGCAGGTCTTTACTTTTCACTCCGAAAAATTCATTTATATAGATGCCTGTGTTGTCTGGTTCTGTCTGTTCTGATTTCAAAGAAGCTTCCTCTTCATGTTCGACTGCTTCCAATGCGTCGTCTATAAGCTCCTCTTCCATCTCTTCATTTTCTGATGTTTTTGAGGTTAAACTTTCCGGCTGCTCTTCTGTCTTGCAAAAGCTTACCGATACCATTACATTATTTTCAGGCATTGTAAAACTGTACCTTTCGTCTTCTGTAATGATATATTCGATTTTTTCTGTCTCTTCTGTAGAAATAGTGCATTCATCTAGCAAAAATCCTTCCTCTGGCTGAACTCTAAGTTCTACTTCTTCCTTTCCATATAAAAGGATTTCCTCTTCCGAAAAATTTTTTTCTTCTGTCCATTCCTGATCCGGATTTCTGTATCTTACATAAAGATTTCCTTCTTCACCCTCATAAGCAAGTTTCAGACGGTACATAGGTGTTGAATCTGAATCATCCGAAGTTATATTTTCACTTTGCTCCAAAGAGTCTATTTCATTTGTTTCTTCTAAATAGTCAGCTTCTCTTATCTCCTCCTTTTCTTCTGTCGTACTTAAATTACCTTCTTCTCCGGCATAGACCGGTGTTGCACAGCAGCAAAACATTAACCCTGACAAAAGCCATGCCAGAGTTCTTCTTTTCTTCTTTTGCATAAAGAGCTCCTCTTCTTAAGAATTTTTCAACCTTTTAGAGGCACTGCAAAAGACCTTTCAGAATATTCGTTTTAAGTATCTTATTTCTTATTTGAATTGTAATTATTCCCTTATGTAGCTATAGAATTGCATATTTTTATACTCTTGTCAATCCTTTTTCAAATACCTTTGAAATAGATTTCATTCCCCGAAATTTATTTTGCAAAAAGTAGAAAATTCGTTTGCATTGATATAAAAAAATGATATGATGTTTTTAATTAACCATCATGGGGGAACTATATGTACGACAAAACGAAATTAACAGAAAAACAATCTGAAATCTTAAATTACCTAAAATCCTACATTTCAAGCAGAAGCTACCCTCCCAGCATTCGTGAAATCTGCAGTGCTGTCCATTTAAAATCCACTTCCTCAGTACATGCTTATCTTGAAGTTCTTGAAAATAAAGGATATATCATTAAAGACAGCCACAATTCCCGATCGATCCGGCTAACTGAAAAATGCTTTGAAGGTAGCTCTTCTGTTTGTTCAGAAACTTCACAGGCAAATGCATCTTTCTCTGACATTGTTATGGTTCCTGTTGTAGGTACTGTCGCTGCAGGAACTCCTATTTTAGCAGCAGAACAAATCGATTCCTATCTTCCGGTTCCTGCAGACAAACTTCCAAACAAACAGACCTTTTTCCTTCGGGTAAAGGGGGACAGTATGGTTAATGCCGGTATTATGGACAGAGACCTTGTCTTGGTAGAACAGGCAAATACAGCTGAAAACGGAGATATTGTTGTAGCCCTACTTGAGGACTCTGCAACAGTAAAAACCTATTACAGAGAGAATGGTCATATCCGGCTGCAGCCTCAAAACGACCACTTAGAGCCGATTATTGTCCACGATAATTTAACCATTCTCGGAAAAGTCATCGGAGATATGCGTTTCTTTTAAGTCGCCGCCACCCGTAAAACGGGTGGCTCGAGACGCCGGGTATAACCCCTTGGTACCCGACAGCGTCTCAAGGCGCCCTTGACTTTCTC
>CAVFRH010000104.1:0-24034 GCA_963624695.1 bacterium | reverse complement strand
GCTGTAGACACTTATATAAATGGACTTACATACGAATAAAAAGAAAGGTACGCAGATGCGTACCTTTTTCTTTGATTCAGTTAATTATCTGCAGAACTGCGAGATGATTTATTGAATCAGCACTTCACTACGTTGGAAGCCTGCAATCCTTTTGCACCTTCAGTCAGTTCGTAAGTAACCTCTTGACCCTCATCGAGAGATTTAAATCCCTCTCCTGCGATTGCGGAAAAATGTACAAATACATCTTTTCCATCCTCACCGGTAATGAATCCGTAGCCCTTCTCGGCATTGAACCACTTAACCGTACCCTTGTTCATTTGAAATACCTCCGTAAAAAAGAAAAATGATTTTTGGACGTTTAATGCAAAAAAACTTTTCTACCTAAGACTATATGCATGACATGATATAACCTAAAGTAAAAAAGTCCAAGCATCAAGCCAATCCAAGCAAGCGCCTACATTATATTTTTTTTTTTTCAAAAAGTCAACGTAAATGCACAAAAAGAGAAAAAATTTCAAAAAGACATTATAAAAAAAGCACAAAGGAATCGAATATGAGTGATAAAGAACAATGGATGATAAGGGCTATCGATTTGGCACAGAGAGCGCAGCAACAGAACCGGTATTGCTATTCCAAATTTTTAACATTGGAGGAGCAGGATCAGGTAAAAAGAGCCATGAAAAAAGAAGGATATACAAGCTATTGCTTTGATGGGGGAGTAGAATCTGCAATCCGCAGGATCGCTGTATTCGGAAGTGAAAAGGAACTGGGATATGAGCCGCAAAGTCCAATTTCGGTAATTCATATCCAGCCTTTGGCTGAAAAGTTTGCCGAGGATCTGACGCATCGGGATTACCTTGGGGCAATTTTAAATTTGGGAATCGATCGGAGTACCACGGGGGACATTTTGATAAAGGGAAAGCAGGCCTGGCTTTTTTGCCTGGAAAGCACTGCGGAATTCATTATAGAAAATTTACAGACCGTTCGCCATACAAGGGTAAAATGCTCTATGGAAAATGGGGCAGTGCCCCAGATTCAGCCGGTGTTAAAGGAGTTCAGCCTGAATGTGAGTTCCGAAAGACTGGATGCTTTGATTGCTGCTGTAACTGGGGAATCCAGAAGCAAGGCGCAGAAGCTGCTTTTGGATGAACGTATTTTTGTAAATGGAAGCTGTATAAAAAATGCTGGAACAACCCTGAAAGAAGGAGATGTTCTTACAATCAGGGGATTTGGAAAGATGATTTATCAGGGAATCGAAGGAAAAAGCAAAAAGGGAAGATATTACGTTACAGTAAAACGATATATCTGAAAAAATAAGACAGATGAAGAGGCATCTGTCTTATTCGTATGCAGAAGGAAAAAACCATCTGCATGGATGATGTTTTGTACTTCCTGTTATTTTAATTTAATTTTGTTAAAATTGATCTTTTGGACGACGCCTTTTTCATCCGGAAGATAGTCGCGCATGTAGCTGTAGTAGCCTTTGGACTCTGCTACGCTGCAGGCTTTGACGATTTTCGAGGGATTGCTTGGTTTTCCGCCCAGTCGAAGATCGATACCGCTTTTAACATAAGAGTTTAATTCCTCTAGTTCATCAATCGCTTTTTTATTGATGGGCTGTTTTTTGTTATTCATAAAGAAAATAAATGATTGATTATTCTGTGCGCTTACAGTGCCTGGGTTTTTATAGATATAGTCTGGACGTTTTTTTTATAATAGTGGTAAATTTTAGAAAGAATTTTCTGTAGAATTTACGAAAGAATTTTTGATTAGATGATAAAAGAAAAAATAATATGACTAGAAATTAAGAAAAATCATAGCTGCATCACCTGCCTTCCGATGGTGCCAGAACTGTATCTCAAATGTATTTTACAACAGTTCAAATGAGAAATCAAGAGCGTTTTACAATCTGTTTTTGACAGAAAAGAAGGATGTTATTATAATGTAGAGCTAAAGAAAAAACAAAGGAAAAGAAAAATGTCGAAAAATTTAACAGTCAGGAAGCGGCAGGGCCGAATCATCCTGTATGTTTTATTGATATTATATTTAGTTGCTTTATGTTATTTGCTCTTTTTTTCAGAAGAGTTTGGAAGACACAGCATCCCGGCAGACTATCCTAAAATGAACCTAGTGCCGTTTCGGGAGATCCAACGTTTTATTTTAAGAAGACAGAAGATCGGAACGCTTCTTTCATTATTGAATACAGCAGGAAATGTAATTGGTTTTATGCCTATGGGATGCTTTATCAGTCTTCTCTTTCGAAGAATGAATACTCTATGGAAAGTTGCACTTGTAGGATTTTTATGTAGCCTCTTAGCGGAAAGTCTGCAGTATATTTTTCAGGTGGGAATCTTTGATGTTGATGATATGATACTAAATACAATGGGAAGCTGTCTGGGCTATGCAGTCACAGTATGTTTTCATAAGGTGTGCGTATTTTATAAACAAATCAGAAAAGGGAAAAAATGAAGAAAAAATATAAGTTTTCAATAAAGAAAAAGGAACATAGTGGAGAAAACATACTTTCACTTGTAACGGAAGGAATTTCAGCAGCGGCCTTTTTCTTTACCGCATTTGCATCTGCTTTCAAGGGAGGAGAGGCAGAATCTTATATAGGAGCAATCGGATTTGGGGCAGCAATGCTGGCCTTATTTGCGGCAGTGTTGAGCATGAAAGAACTGAACCAGAAAAAAAACCGAAGCAAGATGACATTTGCCGGTGCAATCCTTGGAGGAGTTCTTTTTCTGCTTTGGATCGCAATCTTTTTGCTTGGAATCAAAGCATAAAGAAGTGAGGAGCAAAAATGGATAAGGAACGATTTGAAAAACAGCGAAAATTCATATTGGAAATAGACAAGGAAAAAGAAATTTTCAGACAGACACATTTAAGCTGTAAGGACCGAAGAGAAAATGATTCAGAGCATGCCTGGCACATGGCAATTATGACCTGGCTGCTTTCAGAGTATTCCAATGAAAAAATCGATCTTTTAAAAACAATCATGATGGTATTAACTCATGATCTGGTAGAAATTTATGCAGGAGATACCTATGCCTATGATGCACAGGGAAAGGCCAGCGAAAAGGAAAGAGAAAAAAAGGCAGCAGATAAGATCTATTCCATGCTTCCAAAAGATCAGGGAAATAAACTGAGAGCCTTATGGGAAGAGTTTGAAGCTTACGAGAGTCCGGAAGCAAGATTTGCACATACAATGGACAATTTTCAGCCTATGCTTTTAAATGACAGCAATGAAGGAAATGACTGGCTGAGCCATGGCATAGCAAGGTCTCAGGTGGAAAAAAGAAATGAAAAAACAGGAAGTGGTTCACAGGAAATCTGGGAATTTATGAAAACAATACTGGATCGGCATGTGAAAGACGGAAAACTGAAGGACGAATAGAGAAAATGCAATATAAAGAATACGAGGAAAGACTGGAATTAAGTATCAGCAGATTAAGGGAAATTCCAGGAGAAAAGACAGTAAAAGAACCCTTTTATGATTTCTTCCAAAAAGAAGCAGAGTTTCTTTTGAAAATGCTGGAGATCGGAAGGTGGCTGCAGGAAGAAAAAGAAAGATCCTTAGAGGAGCTGCAGGAAAAAAACAGGGAGATGTATGAAGAGCTGCTTCCTGAAAATTATGCGTCATGCTATGGAAATCCGGATTACGCCTGCCGCGTTATGGGAGAGGAATACGGAAGGCTTTTCAGTCTTTTGTACAATGAGTTGCGTGGCGTGATCGTCTATATATATGAAAAAAGAGAATGGGATCTGGCAGTTTCCCTGGAGCTTTTTCTGGAATGCTATTTGTCATTTGAAGACGAGGAGCCTTTGGAAAGTCATGTTTTAAAGGAAATTCTGGAAAATTATTTTTGGGATTACTGCGGTGAATTTGTAGATTACCGTCTGGCAGAACAGGTGGATCCTGCTCTTGACTTTGCAACTAAGATCATAATGGAGTCGGATTTGAATGACCTTCGTTACCTGTACTCGTTCGGTGAATATATTTCTGAAAATGAATTGGGGGTAGCAAGCTTTTTAAATACTCTTTCACAGGAAGAAATCGATAAAATGGCAGCTACCTATACAGAAGGCTATCGCATCGGATTTCTTACGACAGGAAAGGATATTTCAAAGAAAAAAACGGTAAATATCCGTTATTCCATTGGCTTTGAACGAATGGTAAGAAGTGCAATAGAGCAATTTCGAAAAATGGGATTGGAGCCGGTAATTTACCGCGCAGCAAGTCATCGCATGAATAAGGTGTCTGCTCGCATAGGATATTTTGGAGCAGATCCAAATCCGCAATTTGACTTTGACCATAGAAATGATGAAGCCTTATATCTGAATGAAAAGCTGGTAACAAGAAAGCTGTCTGCAATGCATGAGGCATTTGAAAAAAGAAAAGAGCTGAGCAATACCCATGGCGGCCCGGCCTGCATAGAGGTATTTGGGGAAAAGCCTTTTATACCGGAGGCGAAGAAAAGTACATTTTCTTTAAGCAGTGAACAGCAGGAGCTAAAGGTAAAATACAGCAGACAGGCGGCACAGCTTACAAATCGTTATATTATCGGGGAAGAAAGAAGCTTTACCATTATTGCCTACCCGGTACCGGAAATTGCCATGGAAAATTCGAAGCTCTATCCGGAAATATTCCGTGAGATTGTAAGAATCAATAATCTGGATTATAAAAGCTACGAAAAAATCCAGCAAAGCATAATAGATGCCCTAGATCAGGGAGAGCGAGTATTTGTAAAGGGCGGCAAGGAAAATGAAACGCAGCTGTGTATACAGCTTCATGAACTGGAAAATCCAGATAAGGAAACAAACTTTGAAAACTGTCTGGCAGATGTAAATATCCCTCTTGGCGAGGTGTTTACATCACCTCTTCTGAAAGGAACAAATGGACTGCTGCATGTTTCAGAAGTCTATTTAAACGGACTTTGCTACAAAGATCTGCGAATCTGGGTAAAGGATGGAATGACACAGGATTATTCCTGTGGAAATTTTGAAGATCCTGCCGAGGGAAAACGCTATATTGAGGAAAATATCCTCTTTCGGCATCCGTCTCTTCCCATGGGTGAGTTTGCAATCGGTACCAATACCACGGCCTATGCTTTTGCACAAAAGTATAAAATCTCGGAAAAACTGCCAATTCTTATCGCAGAAAAAATGGGACCGCATTTTGCATTCGGAGATACATGCTACAGCTATGAGGAAGACATTGTAACCTATAATCCGGACGGGAAAGCAATTGTTGCAAGAGAAAATGAGTGTTCAGCACTCCGCAGGACAGACAGCGGCAAGGCGTATTTTAATTGCCATACGGATATTACGATTCCTTATAAGGAACTGGACAGCATATATGTGGAGACTGCAGCAGGAGAAAAAAATTTTATTATAGAAAATGGAAGATTCGTGCTTGCAGGAAGCGAGGAACTGAATATCCCCCTTGGAACAGATTAAGGGATTGTATATAAAATAAAAAAAAGGTATAATACTATGGCTTTTATATAAGCAAGGGTTCTAGCTTTTGGAGGTAATATGAGAAAAAAAACAGTAAAAATGCTGAGTTTGTCTTTGGCAATTGGCTTGGCTGCAGCATCCTTTGCCGGATGCGGAACCGATAAAATAAACGGAAGTGAAACAGCACTTGTCATCAACGGTGAGGAAATCCAGCTCGGAGAAGCAAATTTCATGCTGCGTTATCAGCAGTCCATGACTTATTATTATATGCAGATGATGGGAATGTCTACCGGAAGCCTTTGGAGCAGCAGCTACGATGATGACACGACATACGGAGAATATTTCAAGAACAATATTTACAATTCAATTGTACAGCTGGTTGCAACAAAGCAAAAAGCAGTTGATGAGTACGGAATTACTCTGACAGAAGAGGAAGAAAGTGAAATCACAGAGGCAGCAGAAAGCTTTATGGAAGCGAACCCTGAAGCTGAGGAAAATTTCGGTGTCACACTGGAGCAGGTGGAAGACGTACTTAGAATGTATACCTACAGCAATGACCTGAAGCCTACATTGATTCAGGATGTTGATACAGTAGTTTCAGATGATGAGGCTGCACAAAGCAGGATTCTCTATGTCAGAATCAAGAAGAGCACGGGAAGCTCTGATTCAACTGACAGTACCGATTCTTCCGCAACAAGTACCGACTCTTCCACAGATACAAGTTCTTCCTCTGAGGAAGAAGAAACATCCGAGGAAAATCAGGAACTTTATGCTCAGATGCAGCAGGTGCAGGAGCAGATTATTGCTGACAACAGCCTGGATGCAGATGCCATCAATACATTAGCAGACGAAATAAATGAAGACTTTTATGCTTCTGAGTATACTTACGGATCCGACGACAGCAGTTTTGATGAAACAGTAAAGGAAGCAGCAGAAAGTCTGGAAGATGGTCAGTGGTACAGCGATATCATCGAAACCGATGATTACTATTACCTTGTAAAGATGGTTGCAGCCTTTGATGAAGAAGCAACCGAAACAAAAAAGGAGTCCATTGTTTCAGAGAGAAAAACAGATGCAATCAATGAATATTTTGAGCAGTGGAGAGACGATGCAGAGGTAGAAACGAAGGACTGTTGGAATAAACTTGAGATCAATGATGACGATATCTATACATATAAGACATCAGAGACATCCGAAAGCAGTACAGATGAAACATCTGCAAGCAGCGCATCAAGTGCAAGCAGTACGTCAAGTGTAAGTACAAGCTCTGCTTCATCAGAATCAAGCTCTGCATCATCCTCTCAGGAGTAATTTGCGCAGATAGGAGACAGACATGTACAATAATCTTTTTACCATAGGGACTCTTACGGTGCATACCTATGGGGTAATGACTGCCATAGGTATCTTAGCAGCCTATTTTACGGCAGAGTATAGAGCCAAAAAACAGGGCCTGGATGATTCAAAGATTTTTTGGCTGGTAATCTGGTGCCTGATATTTGGTTATCTGGGTTCCAAGATCCTTTACTTCATTACAATTGCACCACAGATTGCGGAAGATCCCTCGGTTATGCTCAGGTCTTTGGCAGATGGCTGGGTTGTATACGGAGGAATCATAGGCGGAATTCTTGGCGGATTTCTTTTTTGCAGACGCCATAAGTTGCCGGCACTTAAATTTTTCGATCTGGGTCTGACCAGTGTTGCTCTGGCACAGGGCTTTGGACGTCTTGGATGCTTTTTTGCAGGATGCTGCTATGGACAGGAAACGGACAGTGCCTTTTCGATTACATTTACAAACTCTGATTTTGCTCCCAATGGAGTAGCATTGATTCCGACTCAGTTGATTTCCAGTACCTTGGACTTTTTGCTTTTTCTTTTTTTGCTTCTTATGCACAGAAGGAGAAAAAATAAGGCAGGACAATGCACGGCTCTTTATCTGATCTGTTATGGAATCGGGAGATTTATCCTTGAATTTTTCAGAGGAGATCTGATAAGAGGATCAGTAGGAACCATTTCAACGTCTCAGTTTATTTCTATTTTTATTGTTTTAGCGGGAGTTATTTTATTTGTTCTTGTAAGCAGAACAAAAGAAATGGAGATAAAGGCCTGTGTGTTTGATCTGGACGGAACACTGCTTTCCACATTGGAATCCATTGCAAATCCTACAAATCAGGCACTGAAAGAATTTGGCTTTCAGGAAATGCCGGTGGAAAACTATAAGAGCTATGTGGGTGACGGATACAGAATCTGCGTGGAAAGAGCATTAAAAGCTGCCGGAGATGAAAAACTGGAAAAGCTGGATGAGGTCTATGACTTCGGAAAGAAGCTCTACGATGCATCGCCTATGTATAAAACAGAGGCATTTTCAGGTATTGTGGAGGCAATTGGAAGCTTAAAGAAGGCAGGGATAAAGCTGGCCGTTCTGACAAATAAACCGCATGTCTCTGCACAAAAGGTAGTAGAGCATTTCTTTGGAACAGAAACCTTTGATCTGATCCAGGGCCAGGAAGACGGAAAACCGATTAAACCGGACAAGGCCTGCATTCAGAAAGTTCTGGATGCCCTTGGCGTAGAGCCAAAGGAGTGTATTTACTTTGGTGACTCCAATACAGATATGAAAACCGGAAAAAATGCCGGAATTTTCACAGTAGGAGTAGCATGGGGATATCGAAGCAAAAGAGAATTGTTTGACAACAGGGCAGATCTTGTAATAGACAGCCCAAAGAAAATCACGGAGGTTTGCAAGGTATGGGAGAGTATTCAGAGGAATGCATAAAATGCTTTCTTGAAAATCAATCACAGCTCTTTGATGAGCCTGTGGCAGAAAGCTATGAGGAAGCCGAGGAATTTTTAGAAGACTGCATGGCTTATGTAGCAGAAAATATTAAAGAGGTAAGAGAATACCTGGATGCCAATGGAATGGATGTAGAGGGTATGTCAGATCAGGAGTTGAAAGAGGCTTCTGAGGTGTTCTCACTTCCGGATGGAAGCTTTTTGATCGTAGAAGGATAATTGAAAAACATATAAAAAGGAGTTTGGCCGCTGATTTTGTCAGCGGCCCTTTTGCATCTATAAGAAAATATTTTAGTTGTATCTGTATTGAATGATAATAGATTTTTTCGAAAGAAAGGATATATCACGAAATAGAATGAATGCAGCAAGAATTATTCATGAAACACAAACTTATGTAAACTAGGACGAAAGAAAAAATGCCTGTTTAAAAATACATACCTGCTATAAGAAATTAGAATGGATAAAAAGTAAAGAATATGAAAAAATTCCTGCATAAAACGGCATATTCATTATTGACAGAAAAACCTTAAATGATAAAATTTTACGTGGGGTAAATAAGGTAGAAAAAACTAGGAGGATTAAAAAATGGCAAACAAATGGGTATACCTTTTTACAGAAGGTAATGCTGACATGAGAGAACTTCTTGGCGGAAAGGGCGCAAACCTTGCTGAGATGACAAATATCGGACTTCCTGTTCCGCAGGGATTTACGATTACAACAGAAGCTTGTACACAGTACTATGAAGATGGCAGACAGATCAATGATGAGATCATGGGCCAGATCATGGAATATGTAAGCAAAATGGAAGAAATCACCGGAAAGAAATTCGGTGACAAAAAGAATCCTCTTCTGGTTTCCGTTCGTTCCGGAGCAAGAGCATCTATGCCTGGTATGATGGACACAATTTTGAACTTAGGTCTCAACGAGGAAGTTGTAGAGACAATTGCAGAGCAGTCCAAGAATCCGAGATGGGCATGGGATTGCTATAGAAGATTTATTCAGATGTTCTCAGATGTTGTTATGGAAGTAGGAAAGAAATACTTCGAGCAGCTCATCGACCAGATGAAGGCAAGCAAGGGTGTTTCACTTGACGTTGACTTAACAGCAGAAGATCTGAAAGAGTTAGCAAATCAGTTTAAAGCAGAGTACAAAAACAAAATCGGTGCTGATTTCCCAGATGATCCAAAGGTTCAGCTGACAGAGGCAATCAAGGCTGTATTCCGTTCTTGGGACAATCCACGTGCAAACGTATATCGTCGTGACAACGATATTCCTTATTCATGGGGAACAGCTGTAAATGTACAGTCTATGGCATTCGGTAACATGGGAGATGACTGTGGTACAGGTGTTGCATTTACACGTAACCCTGCAACAGGAGAAAAAGGACTTTTCGGTGAGTTCCTTACAAATGCACAGGGCGAAGACGTTGTTGCCGGTGTTCGTACTCCTATGAAGATAAACCAGATGGAAGAGAAATTCCCGGAGGCATTCAAACAGTTTACAGAGGTTTGCAAGATCCTGGAAGATCACTACAGAGATATGCAGGATATGGAGTTTACCGTTGAGCACGGAAAGCTTTACATGCTGCAGACCAGAAATGGAAAAAGAACAGCTCAGGCAGCTTTAAAGATTGCATGTGATCTGGTTGATGAGGGAATGCGTACTGAGGAAGAGGCAGTTGCTATGATCGATCCTCGTAACCTGGATACTCTGCTTCATCCACAGTTCAACAAAGACGCATTGGTAAAGGCAAAATTGATTGGTAAGGCTCTTGGTGCAGCTCCTGGTGCAGCATGCGGACGTATCGTATTTACCGCAGATGATGCAAAGGCATGGGCACAGAGAGGAGAGAAGGTTGTTCTTGTTCGTCTTGAGACTTCACCGGAAGATATTGAAGGTATGAAAGCAGCACAGGGTATTTTGACAGCACGTGGCGGTATGACATCTCATGCAGCTGTAGTTGCCCGTGGTATGGGAAGCTGCTGTGTATCCGGATGCTCAGACATCATTATGAATGAGGCTGAGAAGTACTTCAAACTTGGTGGAAATACCTATCATGAAGGAGATATTATTTCCTTCGACGGAACAACCGGAAATATTTACGATGGTGCCGTTCGTACAGAGGAGGCTACTATCGCAGGTGAGTTCGGTCGTATTATGGACTGGGCAGATAAGTTCCGTACTTTGAAGGTAAGAACAAATGCAGATACTCCGATTGATGCACAGAAGGCTCGTGAGCTTGGTGCAGAGGGTATTGGACTTTGCCGTACAGAGCATATGTTCTTCGAGGGAAATCGTATTGATGCATTCCGTGAGATGATCTGCTCCGATACCGTAGAGGAAAGAGAAGAAGCTCTTGAGAAGATTCTTCCGCTGCAGCAGAATGACTTTGAAAAGCTGATGCTTGCTATGGAAGGAAATCCTGTAACCATCCGTTTCCTGGATCCGCCGCTTCATGAGTTCGTTCCAACTGAGAAGGAAGACATCGAGAAGCTTGCAAAAGCAAAAGGAAAGACAGTAGAGCAGATCGAAGAGATCATCGAAGGACTGAAAGAATTCAATCCTATGATGGGACACAGAGGATGCCGTCTGACAATTACCTATCCGGAAATTGCTGTTATGCAGGCAAAGGCGATTATCCGTGCAGCAATCAAGGTACAGAAAGAGCATATTGACTGGGAAGTATGTCCGGAAATCATGATTCCGCTTACCGGTGATGTAAAAGAGTTTAAGTTTGTAAAGAATATCGTTATGGAGACAGCAGCAAAAGAGGTTGTAGCTTCCGGTGTAAATCTGAAATATGAGATCGGAACAATGATCGAGATCCCGAGAGCTGCTCTTACAGCAGATGAGATTGCAGCTGAGGCTGAGTTCTTCTGCTTCGGAACAAATGACCTTACACAGATGACTTATGGATTCTCTCGTGATGATGCAGGAAAATTCCTGGATGCTTATTACAAAGCAAAAATCTTCGAGAATGACCCATTTGCAAAACTGGATCAGAATGGCGTAGGACAGCTTATGGAAATCGCAATCGAAAAAGGAAAGGGCGTACGTCCATCCCTTCACTGCGGTATCTGTGGAGAGCATGGTGGAGATCCTTCTTCCGTAGAATTCTGCCACAAGATTGGTCTGGATTATGTATCCTGCTCACCATATCGTGTGCCGATTGCAAGACTTGCTGCAGCACAGGCTGCTATTAAATATTCAAAGTAATTTGAATTCAACATCATAAAATAAAAAAGGCGGCTGAAGCATCTGTGTGCTTCAGCCGTATCTTTAAGTAAAGAAAAAGACCGATATGAAATCGGCCTTTTCTTTTTCGTTCAATGAGGGGGGAGATAGTAAGTGGTTAATCAACTATCTGTCCTATAATATAAGGAAGAGATGTTATGGAAATATGTACACAGACTAAAAGAATTCTTAAAAAAATAAAGAAAAAATAAAATGGAATTCTTATTAGAAAGTGTAAATTTGACATAAGAAGTATTTTGAAATATATTACTGTTAAAGATTTTATCCGATCGGAAAATGTCGTCTTAAAAAGATGGCTTATAGGAAGAACCGATTCCCTTTACAGAAGGTTCTTATATCTACAATTCAAATAATTCCCAGGACAAATAACAGAAAATACAAAGAGAGGAAGGCTGCTCCTGTTTTACAGGATGAAGCTGCGGTGAGTGAATGACAAAAGAAATGTATGAGTCTCTGCCCTTAAGTGAATTGAAGCAGTTAGCTAAGGTGCGAAATCTAAAAGGTGTTTCTACATTGCGAAAGGCGGAGCTGATAGAGTGCATGCTGGCTGAAGATGCAAAAGAAGAAAAAGCAGACAGTCCAGAAAGCAGGGTGGAGAAAGAAACTCCCGCACAGAAAACAGAAAAAAAGGTTTTTTCGACAGAAAATAAAACCGGAGAGGACACAAATCAGCTAAGTCCGGAAAAAAAGTGGAGAAATAATACAGAACGCAGCAATACAGAGCGTACGAAAAGATATCAAAAGTCATACGGTGAGCAGAAATATTCGAAGTCTCCTGCCTGGGAGCAGAAGTATCCAAAGAATGCAGAAGAGACAGAAGAGAAGGAAAAAGAGGAGGCAGTTGAGCAGGTAGCAGAGGAGCCGGCAGGAAAGCTGGATATGAACAGCCTGGACAGTGGTCTTGAGGCAAAAGGAATTTTAGAGGTTATGGCAGATGGCTACGGCTTCATTCGTTCCGACAATTTTTTGCCCGGTGAGAATGATGTTTATGTTTCCCCATCTCAAATCCGAAAATTCGGCTTAAAAACAGGAGATATGCTTCGGGGAAACACCAGAGTAAAATCACAAAATGAAAAATTCTCTGCTCTTTTGTATGTAAAGAGTATAAATGGCCTGCATCCAAGTGTAAGTGTAAAAAGGCCAAATTTTGAAAATATGACACCTATCTTTCCAAATGAGAGGATAAGACTGGAAAGACCGGGCGGATCTTTGGCAATGCGGATTGTGGATTTGATCAGTCCCATCGGAAAGGGCCAAAGAGGTATGATTGTATCTCCGCCTAAGGCCGGAAAAACAACTTTGCTTAAGGATGCGGCAAAATCAATCTTAAAAAATAATCCGGAAATGCATTTGATTATTTTATTGATCGATGAGAGACCGGAGGAAGTTACAGATATGAAGGAAACGGTTCAGGGTTCAAATGTAGAGGTAATCTATTCCACATTTGATGAAATGCCGGAGCATCACAAAAGAGTTTCAGAAATGGTAATTGAAAGAGCCAAACGTCTGGTAGAAAATAAAAGAGACGTGGTGATCTTTATAGACAGTATCACAAGGCTTGCAAGAGCGTACAATCAGGTTGTACCACCCAGTGGCAGAACACTTTCCGGCGGTCTGGATCCGGCAGCATTGCATATGCCAAAGCGTTTCTTTGGTGCAGCACGAAATATGCGTGAAGGCGGAAGCCTTACCATTCTGGCCACAGCACTTGTAGATACCGGAAGTAAAATGGACGATGTTGTTTATGAGGAATTCAAGGGAACAGGAAATATGGAGCTGGTGCTTGACCGTCGTCTTCAGGAAAGAAGAGTTTTCCCGGCAATTGATATCGTAAAATCCGGAACAAGAAGAGAGGACCTGCTGCTTACAAAAGAAGAAAGAGAAGCAGTAAATAAAATGCGGCGGGGTCTGAACGGAATGAAGGCGGACGAAGCTGTGGAAAATATTCTGAACATGTTTTCACGCAGCAGAGACAATGAAGAACTGATTCGAATTGTACAGAAACAGAAAATGATATAATGATACGGATATAGTCGTATCAAATCTTAAATAATAAAGAAAAGAGAGAAAAATGGACCATTTAATTTCAAAACTTTTAGTATACGGAGATATGCCAAAGGATAGCATTTTAATGGAAATGGGGGATATCTGTAATCAGGCCAGGGCACATTCCCAGTCAAAAGATGAGCTGATCACCCGATGCTATAAACAGGTAAAGAGAATTTTAGTTTTGGCGACAGACTATGGATTTGACCGGAATCTTTGGCAGAGCTATCTCAGCTATGTTCTGATTACAGACGAAAATCCATTTACATTGACTTCTGAAAAAATAGGAGCAAAGGATGGAAGCGTAAATATCTTTGTAAAAAATGATTTTGAGGTTTTCCGAAAGCTCTTTCATTATTCCTTTGACTGGCTGGAGGAAGAACTTGGGATCAATTGCTTTTCTGTTATTGTGGATTATAAGTCCATTGGCAAGCCGGAGCTTATGTACAATAAAAATGTAAGTGAAAAGATTCAGGAGCTGAGCAAACAATTAGATCTTGCCAAGGACAATGAGGCTTTCTTTGACATTCTGACGAACTTCTATAAGGAAATCGGAGTGGGAATGTTTGGTCTGAACAAGGCTTTTCGAATTCAGCGCAATATGAATCAGGAGCTTGTTTTCAATGCCATCAACAACATGGATAAGGTAATGCTGGACGATCTGGTAGGCTATGAAATTCAGAAAAAGAAACTGGTTGACAACACAAGAGCCTTTGTAGAAGGAAAAAAAGCAAACAATTGTCTTCTTTATGGAGATGCCGGAACCGGAAAATCCACAAGTATAAAGGCAATTGTGAATGAATTCTATCCACAGGGTCTGCGAATGATAGAGGTTTATAAGCATCAGTTCAAGGATTTGTCTGAGGTAATTGCCAGAATCAAAAATCGAAATTATAAATTCATTATCTACATGGATGACCTTTCTTTTGAAGAATTTGAAATCGAATATAAATTTTTAAAGGCTGTAATAGAGGGTGGTGTAGAAACAAAACCGGAAAATGTACTGATCTATGCCACATCCAACAGAAGACATCTGATCAAGGAAACCTGGAAGGACAGAGATGATGTGGAGCAGGGAGCAGGAATTCATCGCTCCGATACAATAGAAGAGAAGCTTTCATTGGTAAACCGCTTCGGAGTTACGATCAATTATTCGAAGCCAAATCAGAAGGAATTTTTCAATATTGTAACGACACTTGCCAAAAGAGCCGGCATAGACATGAGTGAAAAAGAGCTGACACTGGAAGCAAACAAATGGGAGCTTAGCCATGGCGGAATTTCCGGAAGAACGGCACAGCAGTTTATTACTTATTTACTTGGACAGGTGAAGAACTGACATGAAAAGAAAAAAAAGACAAAGAATAATGGTATTGATCTTAGCTGTAATACTGATCGCAGCAATGGTTTTGCCCATGGCTTATAGCCTCGGATCAGGTCTTAGCTGACAGGCACTGAGAAGTGCCAAAGATTGCAATATCCATTGATTTGATGTAAGATGACAGAAAAATGAAATACGAAAAGAGCGCAAAAGCGTTTTGAAAAAAGCAGAGTTTCAAGGAGGAAGAAAAGTGAGAAGTGATGTAGTAAAAGCAGGCCCTGACAGAGCACCGCAGAGGTCTTTATTTTATGCAGCAGGATTTACCGAGGAAGAGCTGAAAAAGCCATTGATCGGTGTAATAAGTGCATACAGTGAAATTATTCCGGGACATACCCATCTGGATAAGCTGGCTCAGGCAGTAAAAAATGGTGTTTATGCAGCAGGCGGTACTCCGGTAATGGTTCCGTCTATTGGTGTTTGTGATGGAATCGTTATGGGACATGCAGGAATGCGTTATTCACTGGCTTCCCGTGAATTGATTGCTGATTCGGTAGAAACAATGGCAGCAAGCCATGGCTTTGACGGAATCGTTTTAATTCCAAACTGTGATAAGATCGTACCAGGTATGATCATGGGTGCGCTTCGTGTAAATATTCCGGCTATCGTTGTTTCCGGCGGTCCGATGCTTGCAGGACACATTAACAGAGATAAGACAAGTCTTTCTTCTATGTTCCAGGCAGTTGGTGCATACAAGGCAGGAATTATCGATGAAAAAGAGCTTACAGCAAGAGAAGAAGCATGCTGCCCGACCTGCGGATCCTGTTCCGGTATGTATACAGCAAATTCCATGAACTGTCTTTGCGAGGCAATCGGTATCGGCCTTCCTGGAAACGGAACCATTCCGGCTGTATATTCAAACAGAACCATGCTGGCAAAGCATGCCGGTTCACAGATCATGGAGCTGGTAGAAAAGGACATTAAGCCAAGAGACATTATAAATGAAGCATCACTGAAAAATGCCATTACAGTAGACATGGCACTTGGATGTTCAACAAACTCAGCTTTGCATCTTCCGGCAATTGCACATGAAGCAGGAATAAAGCTGGATCTTCATTATTTCAATGAAATCAGTGAAAAAACACCAAACCTTTGTCATCTTGCTCCGGCTGGCCATCATTATATGGAGGAGCTCAATGAGGCAGGCGGTGTGTCTGCTGTTATGAAGCAGCTTGCAGAGATTGGGTTGATCGACACATCTCTTATGACAGTAACTGGAAAAACAATTGGCGAAAATATTGCACATGCAGAAAACAAAGACACAGAGACAATCCGTCCGGTAAGTGATCCATACAGCAAAACGGGTGGACTTGCTTTCCTTTTTGGAAACATTGCAAAGAAGGGATGCGTTGTAAAACGTAGTGCAGTTGCTCCTGAAATGCAGATTCACAGCTGCAAGGCAAGGGTATTCCAGGGCGAAGAGGCAGCAGTAGCAGCAATTTATGCAGGAGAGATCAAACCAGGCGACATCGTTGTAATCCTTTACGAAGGACCAAAGGGTGGACCTGGAATGAGAGAGATGTTGGTTCCTACCTCCGCACTTGTAGGAATGGGACTTGATCGTGAAGTTGCTCTGATTACAGATGGACGTTTTTCCGGAGCTTCTTCCGGTGCTGCAATCGGACATGTTTCTCCGGAAGCAGCTATGGGCGGAGAAATCGGTCTGTTAAGAGATGGAGACATTATCGACATCGATATGTCCAAATATACCATCAATGCAAGAATCAGCGATGAAGAATTTGCAAAGAGACGTCAGGAACAGGTAATGCCTGAGCCAAATGTAAAAACAGGATGGCTTTCCAGATACAGCCGCCTGGTAGCAGGTGCAGATGAAGGCGCCGTATTAAAATAAAAGGCAGGGATGCATCATCCTGATAGGTACCCTCTTTACCGAACAACCGGTAAGGAGGGCGTTTTTATGCCAAAGTATGCAAGGAAAGCTGCCGGTGACAGGTTTTCCGTATGTTCATAGATTTACTTGTTAGGACAACGAATTTACACAAATGCTATTGCATCTTAAAAAATGGTGTTGTATATTTAACATCGATTGCTTAAGAAAAAGCAGTGAAATTATGGTATTAGAAAAATGGAGGTAGTTTTTGGCTAAGAATTTGGTAATAGTCGAATCACCGACAAAAGTAAAAACAATAAAGAAATTTCTTGGTGCGAATTATGAGGTGGAAGCCTCGAATGGACACGTAAGAGATTTGCCAAAGAGTAAACTTGGAATAGATGTGGACAATGATTTTGAACCACGCTATATCACAATAAGAGGAAAGGGAGATTTGCTTGCAGGACTGCGCAAAGCAGCAAAAAAAGCAGATAAAATCTATCTGGCAACTGACCCGGACCGTGAGGGAGAAGCAATTTCCTGGCATTTGGAAAAGGCTCTGAATATCGATCCTTCCAGAATGTATCGAATTACATTCAATGAAATTACAAAGAGTGCGGTAAAGGCTTCTTTGAAGGCTCCAAGAGAAATCGATATGAATCTGGTGGATGAGCAGCAGGCCAGAAGATGTCTGGACCGCATGGTAGGATATGAGATCAGCCCTCTTTTGTGGAAAAAAATAAAAAGAGGATTGAGCGCAGGAAGAGTCCAGTCTGTAGCACTTCGCATTATTGCAGACCGGGAAGAGCAGATCAATGATTTTATTCCGGAGGAATATTGGACCATTGAGGCGATGCTTCGCCTTCCAGATGGAAAGAAAAGCATTAAATTCCAGTATTACGGAGAAGAAAATAAGAAAAGCGAATTAAAGGACAAAGCGCAGACAGAAGCGATTGTAGAAGCAGTGAAGGGAAAGGACTTCCTTGTAAGCGATGTCAAAAAGGGAGAAAGAACCAAAAAGGCACCGCTTCCTTTTACAACATCGACCATGCAGCAGGATGCATCCAGACTTTTAAATTTTGCAACCCAGAAAACAATGCGGATTGCACAGCAGTTGTATGAAGGAATTGAAATAAAGGGCCGGGGTTCTGTCGGACTCATTTCTTATTTAAGAACCGATTCCACCAGAATTTCCGAGGAAGCAGACAGTGCAGTAAGAGAGTTTATTGACAAAAACTACGGCCGTGAGTATAAGTCAAATGCAGCAAAAACAGAAAACAGCGGAAAGAAAATACAGGATGCGCACGAAGCAATTCGTCCGACTGATGTAGAGCTTACACCGGCAAAGATCAAGGAGTCGCTGTCAAGAGATCAGTTCCGTCTCTACCAGCTGATCTGGAATCGATTCGTTGCCAGCAGGATGCAGCCGGCAAAATACGAGACAATGAATGTAAGAGTAGAGGCAGAGGGACACATCTTTACCGCTGCAACATCAAATTTAGTATTTGACGGATACAGACTCTTATATACAGGAGATGAGGAAAAGCCGGAAAAAATAGCAGCCCTGGCCAGCCTGGACAAGGGAATGACAATGCGATGTGAGGAAATAGAAGCCCTGCAGCATTTTACACAGCCACCGGCACATTATACAGAGGCATCTTTGGTAAAGACCATGGAGGAGCTTGGAATAGGCCGTCCAAGTACTTATGCACCTACCATTACAACCATCATGCAGAGACACTATATTACAAAAGAGAAGAAAAATCTCTATATTACAGAGCTTGGTGAAGTTGTAAACAATATGATGAAGCAGGCATTTCCCAGCATAGTAGATGTGAATTTCACAGCAAATCTGGAAGGACTTCTGGACTGTGTGGGAGAAGGAAGTGTTAACTGGAAAACAGTGGTAAGAAACTTCTGGCCGGATCTGAAGGAAGCAGTGGATACGGCAGAGAGAGAGCTGGAAAATGTAAAGGTTGAAGATGAAGTAACAGATGTAATCTGCGAAAATTGCGGAAAAAACATGGTGATCAAATTCGGCCCGCATGGAAAGTTTCTGGCCTGTCCGGGATTTCCGGATTGCCACAATACAAAGCCCTATTTGGAAAAGGCAAATATAAAATGTCCGAAATGCGGTTCAGAGATATTGATCAAAAAAACCAGAAAGGGACGCAGATATTACGGTTGTGAAAAGAATCCGGAATGTGATTTTATGACCTGGCAGAAGCCGACCGGAGAGCTTTGTCCGGAGTGCTCAGGAGCACTGGTATTCAAGGGAAATGGAATTGCATGTGCGAATCCGGAATGTGGATACAAGAAAAAAGAAGAGAAGAAAGAGTAAAAGAAAAGGAAATATATTTCAACAGAGATGCTGAGATATATTTCCTTTTTCTTAATCATTTGTATAGTGAGAACGAAGTTCCAGGATTTCATCCATAAGGTAGTTGTTTGTGATTTTAATATAGGTTCCCTTCATGCCGCCTGAGCGGGATTCAATCACACCGGCACTTTCGAATTTTCGGAGTGCATTTACAATAACAGATCGTGTAATGCCGGCTTCGTCTGCAATTTTGCTGGCAACGAGGATTCCTTCATTGCCCTCCAGAACATCAAAAATATGGATCGCAGCGGAAAGCTCAGAGGAGGAAAGAGTACTGAGAGCAGATTTTACAACTTGCTTCTTACGTTTTTCTTCCACAATTGCCTCATTTTCGGAACGAAGAATTTCCAAACCGACAACGGTGGTTCCGTATTCCGCTAAAATAATGTCGTCGATATCATAATGGTGGTTAGAACGGTACATAAAGATGGTTCCAAGACGTTCACCGGCTATTTCAATCGGACTGATGATCGCTGCGGTTTGTGCTGCATTGACATGCTCAAATCCAAGGGTCTGCAGATTTACATTATCCTGAGTCGATAAAATGTTTAAAAGCCTTGTATTTAAAAGAGGGTCAATTCGACCGCCTACATCCTGTTTAATCAGTTCGGTAATTTCTTCTACAAGGGGACAGGAGCTGGAGCCCAGGACTTTTCCTTTGCTGCTCAGAACAAGGATGTTTGAATCAAGACATTCAGTCATTACCTTACAGATATCATTAAAAACAACCTTACTGGATCGGTTATTGTGAAGAAGCTTGTTAATTTTCCTTGTATTGTCTAATAATAATACGCTCATGGTTTACCTCATTTGATAAAATTAAGTGAAAATTGATTCTGCTTTGTAAAATACAGAGCGGAAAATCCTTTAATAGTTTATCATTTAAAAAAAAAGATTCAAGAATTATCTGAAAATTTAGCATGGTTAATGCTCAGCTAGTCTTGATATACAAGATGAAAAGTATAGAAAATAGAAGAAAAAATGAGAAATAAAGAGAAAAAAAGAGATATTTATCTAAAAAACAAAAAATAATACGCTTGCCAAATAAGCAATGAATCTTTATTATAAACAATGTTCAGTAGCACTCAGACTAATCGAGTGCTAATAAATCAGATTGAAGATAATGTTAAGGAGGAATATATAATGAAGTTAGTACCTTTAGCAGACAGAGTTGTATTGAAACAGCTGGAAGCAGAAGAAAAGACAAAATCAGGAATCATCCTTTCATCCGGATCACAGGAAAAACCACAGGCAGCAGAGGTTGTTGCAGTGGGACCTGGAACAGAAGACGTAAAAATGGAACTTCAGGTTGGAGATAAGGTTTATTATACAAAATATGCCGGTGTAGAAGTTAAATTTGAAGGCGAAGATTACATTATTATTAAACAGTCAGAGGTTCTGGCAGTCGTTAAATAAGAAGCAGGAGGATTAAGCAATGGCAAAAGATATTAAATATGCATTTGATGCAAGAGAGTCCCTGGCAGCAGGCGTTGATAAACTGGCAAATACAGTAAAGGTTACATTAGGACCGAAAGGAAGAAATGTCGTTTTAGCAAAATCCTATGGAACACCACTTATTACAAATGACGGTGTTACAATTGCAAAGGAAATTGAGCTGGAAGACGGATTTGAAGATATGGGAGCACAGCTGATCAGAGAAGTTGCTTCTAAGACAAATGACGTAGCCGGTGATGGAACCACAACAGCAACTGTACTTGCACAGGCAATGATTCACGAAGGAATGAAGAACCTGGCTGCAGGAGCAAACCCGATCGTTCTTCGTAAGGGAATGAAGAAAGCAACAGATAAAGCAGTTGAAGTTCTGGTAGGCATGAGCAAAACAGTTGACGGAAAAAATCAGATCGCAAGAGTTGCAGCTGTTTCTTCCGGAGATGAAGAGGTTGGAAATCTGGTAGCAGATGCTATGGAGAAGGTTTCAAAAGATGGTGTTATTACTATCGAGGAATCCAAGAGCATGAAGACAGAGCTGGATCTTGTAGAGGGTATGCAGTTTGACAGAGGATACCTTTCCGCATATATGGCAACCGATATGGAGAAAATGGAAGTTCTTCTGGAGAACCCATACATCCTGATCACTGACAAGAAAATCAGCAACATTCAGGAGATTATGTCTGTACTCGAGCAGATTGTACAGGGTGGTGCAAGCCTTCTTATCATCGCAGAGGATGTAGAGGGAGAGGCACTTTCTACATTGATTCTGAATAAACTCCGTGGCGTTGCTAAGGTTGCAGCTGTAAAGGCTCCGGGCTTTGGTGACAGAAGAAAAGATATGCTGCAGGATATCGCTATCCTGACAGGCGGACAGGTTGTATCTTCAGAGCTTGGACTTGAGCTGAAAGAGACAACAATGGATATGCTTGGAAGAGCAAAATCTGTTAAGATCAATAAAGACAATACTGTTATTGTTGATGGTCTTGGTGCAAAAGAGGCAATTGCAGATCGTGTAGCACAGATTAAAGCTCAGATCGAGACTACTACATCTGATTATGACAGAGAGAAACTGCAGGAGAGACTTGCAAAATTGGCAGGTGGTGTAGCAGTTATCCGTGTTGGTGCAGCTACAGAGACAGAGATGAAAGAAGCAAAACTCCGTATGGAGGATGCTTTGAACGCAACCAGAGCTGCTGTAGAGGAAGGAATCATTGCAGGCGGCGGATCTGCATATATCCACGCTACAAAAGAACTTACAAAGCTGATTGATACTCTTGACGGAGATGAGAAGACAGGAGCAAAGATCATTGCAAAAGCTCTGGAAGCTCCGCTTATGACGATTGCTCAGAATGCAGGTCTTGAGGGTGCAGTTATCATCAACAAGATTAGAGAGTCTGAGGTTGGAACCGGCTTTGATGCATACAAAGAAGAGTATGTAGATATGGTAAAAGAAGGAATTCTGGATCCAGTTAAGGTAACCAGAAGTGCACTTCAGAACGCAACCAGCGTTGCATCTACACTTCTTACAACAGAAGCATGCGTTTCTATTATCAAAGAGCCAACTCCTCCGATGCCGGCAGGACAGCCAGGAATGATGTAATCTGATTGATTAACAGAAAGATGTTTAACGATAGAAAAGGATCGAGGGTCAAAAGGACCCAAGGTCCTTTTTTGTACAAAAAAGGAAAATCATTCCTTCTTTTTTGAAAAAAATTATTCTATCATATACCTGCTAGGAAAGGGCATAGAAAAAAGAAAGAGAAGGAAAAATAAGAATGACAAAAACGGCAATCAAAGCAGGCATTATCGGATGTGGAAATATTTCGCTTACATATATTCCGAATATATGCCAACACTATAAAAATGTTGAGATTGTTGCGGTGGCAAACCGTCATCGTGAGACGGCAGAAAAAACGGCAGCAGCAAATAATATTGCGAAGGTTTATGAAATAGATGAGCTCCTTGCGGATCCGGAGATTGAAATTGTTATAAACCTTACGATACCGGCAGCACATTATGAAATAAATAAAAAAATTCTTATGGCTGGAAAACACGTATACTGTGAAAAGCCCATTGCAACGAGTCTTGAGGATGCAAATGAGCTGGTTGAACTTGCAAACAGCAAGGGACTTTATTGTGTAGCAGCTCCGGATACCATTCTTGGCGCAGGCATTCAAACGGTTCGCAAGCTGCTTGATGATGGCAAAATCGGACGGGTCACGGGATTTACGGCAAACTTCTGGCAGCATGGTTCAGAACTTTGGCATCCTGCTCCACGTTTCCTTTACCAAAAGGGTGCAGGTCCAATGCTTGATATGGGACCATATTATGTGCAGACCCTGGTTTCGCTGCTTGGACCGATTGATGAAATTTTATGTTACTGTACCTGCCCAACACCCAAAAGGATGATTCAAGGGGAGCTTTTTGAGGTGGAAATTGATACAAGCTATGTCGCAATTTTAAAATTCAGGAATGGTATAACAGGAACTCTTACAGCATCTTATGATATCTGGTATTCGACTCTTCCTCATTTTGAATTTTATGGGGATGACGGCGTTATCATCGGACCGGATCCGAATATGTTTCGGGGACCTGTATATATCTACGATGGGCTGGGTCTTGAGAGACGTGTAAAGGGTGAAGAAGGCTTTTTTAATAAAGTGAGAGCGATGCATGGACCGGGAAAGGTGGACTTTCTTAAAGAAGTCAAAATGCAGCATGCGGTTGAAATGGAAACGCCTCAGGGAAATATGAGAGGTCTTGGAGTTTCGGATCTTGCATCTGCACTTCTTCACAATAGAAAACCCCGCCTTTCTGCAGAACTTTCACGACATGTTCTGGAAGCTCTCCTTGGCTGCAAGATTTCTTCAGATACGAGAAGACCATATAAAATGATATCCAGTTGTGAAAGGCCAGCGGCTGTTCCTGCAGAACTTGAGTGTTGGGCAATTGACTGACTTAGCAAGCAGTCAACAAAATTAGTGGACAATTGTCGGCTTTTTTGATTGTATAAGAGGGGAAAAAAGAAAAGAACCCTTGTTTTACAAGGGTTCTTAAAAGAAAGGTTCAATGCGGCTAACAGGACTTGAACCTGCACGGTCTCCCACCAGAACCTAAATCTGGCGCGTCTGCCAATTCCGCCATAGCCGCATAATAAAAGGACTTTCATGAGAAAGCCCTGATAGAAGTGAAGCATCGGGGATTCGAACCCCGGACAACTTGATTAAAAGTCAAGTGCTCTGCCGACTGAGCTAATGCTCCGAAGTATAATTGACTGGGCTAGCTGGATTCGAACCAGCGTATGCAGCAGTCAAAGTGCTGTGCCTTACCGCTTGGCGATAGCCCATTAAAGCTGCCGTCACGGCAGGGTGGATAAAGGGATTCGAACCCTTGGCCTCCAGAGCCACAATCTGGCGCGCTAACCAACTGCGCTATACCCACCATA
>CAVFRH010000103.1:0-52429 GCA_963624695.1 bacterium | reverse complement strand
CCATATCACGCTGTGTCATTTCCTGCAAAATGCTCTTACTGTCATTAAACAGCTTTTTGTTTTCATGATCATTTAAAATATGTGCCAGGATAAATTTTCTTGCAGCTTCGATTCCACCATCCAGATAAATTGCACCAATCAATGCTTCACAGGCATCTGAAACAATCGAATCTCTATCTCTTCCCCCTGTCATATCCTCCCCTTTTCCAAGGAGCAAAAAGGATGGAAGATCAATCTGTCTGGCATCAAATGCCAAAGCCGGCTCACAGACAAGACTTGCCCTAAGCTTTGTCAATTCTCCCTCCGGCTCCTCCGGATACTGAGCATAGAGAAATTCACTGGATATAAGTTCCAGCACAGCATCCCCGAGAAATTCCAGTCTTTCATTGCAGTCTTCTCGATCTAATTTATGCTCATTTACATAGGAGCTGTGAATCATAGCATGCTTTAAAAGCTGTATTTTTTTAAATTTATAGCCCGTTTTCTCCTCTAACGGAGTCAGATCATATGTCTTCATAATCCCTTCCTAACACGAAAGTATGGGACTGCGATAAGGGGCAGCCCCATACAAATTATTCATTTTCAGTTTTTTCCTGTGTTCCCTGGATTCGTTCCCGAATCAGTTCATTCAGCTTTGCTTCCTTAAAAGGAATGCATTGAAGGATTGCGGTTTTAAAGGCCTCTGCCTTTGAATTTCCATGTGCCTTCACTACAAGAGCGGACAATCCCAAAAGCGGAGCTCCACCATAACGGTTCACATCATAATCCTTCAGTTTTTCTTTTAACTCATTTTTCAAAAGCAATGCTCCGATTTTTGTCTTTGCGCTGCTCATAAAGGTTTCTTTTACCAGCTTCAGCAATGTAGAGGCCACACCTTCATACATTTTTAAGATCATATTGCCAGCAAAAGCATCGCATACAATAACATCCGCCTCGCCCTTTGATACTCCATTTGCCTCTATATTTCCAATAAAGTTTATATCTTTTCTCTTCTTTAAAAGCTGATAAACCTCTTTCGTCAGGGCATTTCCCTTTTCTTCCTCAAGTCCCACATTCAGAAGTCCGACCCGCGGATTTGAAACCTTCAAAGCCTTGCTGGAATAAGCCTCACCCATAATGGCAAACTGAACAAGGTTTTCCGGCTTTGCATCTACATTTGCGCCGCTGTCAAGAAGTAATGCGAATCCTTTTTCCGTTGGAATCACGGTAGCGATAGGCGCTCTGAGAACTCCTTTTTCGCGTCGAACAATAGTCTGGCCTCCTACCAATACAGAGCCTGTGTTTCCTGCAGTTACCAAAGCATCTGCCTCTTTTGACCGCACCTTCCGCATAGCCACTACCAAAGAAGAATCCTTCTTCTCCTGAATCGATTTTACCGGTGGTTCACCGGTTTTGATTACCTCTGTGGCATTTACGATCTCTATTCTGTCTTTTGGATAGTCCGACTTTGCAAGTTCCCTTTTGATCACGTCCTCTTTGCCAACAAGGATAACCTTTATATTATCTGCTGCTTTTACCGCTAACACTGCTCCTTCCACAGGTGCAGCCGGCGCATTGTCGCCTCCCATTGCATCTACAGCAATCCTGATCAACTCACTCATTTTACTTTTTCCTTTTTATGATTCAGCACTTTCCGTACTTTCCTCTGCCGGTGCCTCTTCTGCAGTCGTTTCCTCTGCCGGTGCTTCCTCCGCAGTTGTTTCTTCTGCGGCTGCTTCTTCACCGGTGGTCTCCTCTGCCGGAGGGTTGTTTACTCCCAGTCCAAGAGGATCTGCATATTCCATCATTGCTCCATATTCATCTGTATGATATCCTTCCGGTGTGGTACCGATGATCAAAAGCTTTCCTTCTTCGTCTGAGTAGTAATATTTGTTGTTAAACCAGGTCCATCCATAGCAAAGATATCCGCTTTCATTGAAGAGATAACTGTTGCCGTCTATATAGACAATTTTATTGGCCGGGTAACTTCCGTCGGCAGCAAGAAATCTTGCTCCGCCAAATTCATCTACAGACCAGTCACCTCTCTGAATCACCTCGATCTTGCATACATTTCCTGTACTCATGTTCAGGCTGTCGCCCATGTTGTTGCTGGCTACTACATAGTAAAATTTTATTCCGGTCTCCTGTGTGGGAACCGTGTAGGTTGCCTCTGTAGCTCCCTCAATGGCAGTTCCGCCTCCATTTGACTCCACATTGTTTACATACCACTGATAGGTAATCGTTCCACCATCTGAAACAGTAGCCGTTCCATCCAGTGTCACAGCGCAATCTGTCGCTGTGGTAATAGAAGAAAGTGCTCTGTTAAAAGCAGGTGCTTCTATGTTCTTATCTACATTTTTTACATCTGCAGCTTCACTTGAAGATGCAGAAGACACTTCCGTTACATCTTCTGTTACATTTTCCACTACACTGCAAGCCGCGGCAGACATTGCTACAACAGCCGCTATTGCAGCACAACATACTATCTTAAATTTTCGCATATTTATGCCTCCTATTTATTGCTGCTGAGAACATTTTTGTTTTTTACGAGGTAATCTACAAGGGATACCACTGTCAAAATCAGTGAAAGATAAATCAATATCTGTTCAAACACCCAAAAGCCATAAAAAGGTATATCCCATACCAGAGCAATGATCATTATCATCTGGCAAACTGTTTTTGATTTTCCCCACATACTGGCTGCGATTACAACTCCATTATCTACAGCAACCAGACGAAAGCCGGATATAATAAATTCTCTTGCAATAATTACAATTACAATCCATGCTGCAAGCTGCTGAGTGTCAATCAGACAGATCATTGCAGAGCAAACCAAAAGCTTGTCTGCCAACGGATCCATAAATTTTCCAAAATCTGTTATAAGATTGTACTTTCTTGCAATATAGCCATCTGCTGTATCTGTCAGGCTGGCTACAATGAACACGATCAATGCTAAAATCCGATTGTAAGGTATTGGTGCCATCATAAAAATAATAAATACCGGTACCAGGAAAACTCTGAACATCGTCAGCTTATTTGGAAGATTCATATTAATTCTCCTACTAAATCATATTCTGATGCTTCTGTAATCCGGCATTTTACGAAATCTCCGGATTCCAGATTTCTGTAAGAATTGAAGAAAACAAATCCATCTATATTCGGTGCATCTGCACTGCTCCGGCCTACATAGACATTTTCTTCCGGAATGAAGCCCTCTACAAATATCTCCAGTTCTTTTCCGACTTTTTCTTTATTTCGATCCTGGGAAATTTCCTGCTGCAAAAGCATAAGCTCTTCCCGTCTGCTTTCCTTCACTTCCTCTGGAACCTGGTCTGGCATAGCTGCCGCAGGCGTTCCGTCTTCTCTGGAATAAGTAAATACTCCCAGGCGATCGAATTCCATTTCATTTATAAATTCTGCAAGCTCCTCATGCTCTTCCTGTGTTTCTCCCGGAAATCCAGTGATCAAGGTTGTTCTGAGGGTGATTTCCGGAATCTCCCTGCGAAGCGTAGCAACAATCCGTTCCAGATCGGCACGATCCGTCCTTCTGCCCATGCGTTTCAATACACTGTCGTTGCAATGCTGGATTGGAAGATCCAGATATTTGCAAATTTTAGGCTGCTCTTTTATTGTTGTGATCAGTTCCGGATAAATTTCCTCCGGATAACAATACAAAACCCGGATCCAATGAATCCCCTCTATTTCACAAAGCTTCTTCAAAAGTATATGCAGGCTTTTGCGACCGTAAAGATCTGTTCCGTAAAGTGTGGTTTCCTGTGCTACAAGCTCTAATTCTACCACTCCGCTCTTTGCCAGTGATTCTGCCTCTTCCAGCAATTCCTCCATTGGAACACTTCTGTAATTTCCTCTAAATTTCGGAATTGCACAATAGGTACAATGCTTGTCACACCCTTCTGCGATTTTTAAATATTCAAAGTGTCCGCCGGTAGTCATCATTCGCTGCTTCTTTTTTTTCGGAAGCTCGCTCAAGGCTTTCTTTACTACCAGTCTTTCACCTTCCAATACACGTTCCACAATCTTTGGAATATCATCATATGCAGATGTTCCCACGACTGCATCTACCTGTGGAAGCTCATCCAGGATTTCCTGTCCATAAGATTGTGCCATACAGCCTGCTACCAGAAGTGCTTTGCAGCTTCCATCATCCTTATATTTGCTCATTTCCAGGATATTCTCAACGCTTTCATCCTGCGCATCATGTATAAAGGAGCATGTATTGACTACAATGACATCTGCCTTTCCTTCATCATCCGTGATTTCGTATCCGGCGTTTGCCAGATTTCCAATCATGTACTCAGAATCTACCAGATTTTTATCACAGCCAAGGGAAACAAAAAAAACTTTTTTCATCATTTCCCTTTCTTATTCGATCACAGCCTCTTCACTCTCCAAGCCTTCTTCTGTTAAAGCAAGGTCCTGTGATGTCTGATCTTCTTCTGCTTCTTCTCCCTCCGGCAAAATCGTAACCTTGCCCTGATAAAGCTCTTCCACTGCTACTGTAAGCAGATTTTTTTCGTATGCATTTGCGATTTTCGGTTCTGCATCGTCTACAAGCTGACGTGCACGTTTGCTTGCTGCAATTACCAAAGAATAACGACTGGTAACAATCGGCTCCTCTGTATTGCTTTCCTCGTTTATCTTGTCCATTAATTCATAATATGATGGATGTAACATTATTTTCCTCCGTTTATTTCTTTTTCCAGTTTTTCAATGAATTCTCTGTTTTTTTCTACCTTGCAGCGTTCAGATTCTACAATATTATTGAGAACCTCAACACTCCTGTCAACATCTTCATTTACAATCAGATAATCATATTTCGGTATGATCTGCACTTCTCTTTTGATCTGTGCCATTCTTTCTTCTATGACCTGTTTGCTTTCTGTACCTCTTCCGTTGAGTCTGTTACGGATTTCCTCTACCGAAGGAGCTACCACAAAAGCCAGAAGCATGTCCGGATTCTTTTCCTTCACCTTCAAAGCACCCTGTACTTCGATTTCCAAAAGCACATTCCTTCCGCTTTCCAGCATCTTTTCCACGTATGCTTTGGGGGTTCCGTAATAATGCCCTACATATCCGGCATATTCCAGAAGCTCCTCATTTTCAATCATCCTTTGGAATTCCTCCTCGGATTTATAAAAATAATCTACTCCCTCCTGCTCACCTTCACGCGGCTGCCTTGTTGTAGCAGATACGGATAAGGCATAATGCGGATATTTTTCAAGCATTTTTTTCATGATGGTTCCTTTTCCTGCTCCGGAAAAACCTGAAACCGCCATAAGAATCCCCCTACTCATCCTGACTTTCTGTCTCCTCTCTCTCAAATCCAATGTCTTTAAAACGCTTGCTGATTGTATCAGGCTGCAATGCAGAAAGAAGAAGGTATCCCTCATCCAGAATAATCACCGATTTCGTTTTTCTGCCCTGCGTAGCATCGATGATCCTGGAATCGGTCTTCGCTTTTGTGATCATTCTCTTCACTGGTGCTGCATCCGGTCTGACGACTGCTAAAATCCGGTCTGAGTTCACCAGATTGCCAAAACCGATATTTATTACCATCTTTCCTCCTGTATTACCGAAATAATATATAGATTCCCCTTGAATGTCAATTTTTCCTTAAAATTATTCGATATTCTGAATCTGCTCCCTTATCTTTTCGATCGTTGTTTTTAATGCAATCCCTATTTCAGATGTCCGGAAATCATTTGCTTTTGAAAGGATCGTATTTGCTTCTCGATTCATTTCCTGAGCCATAAAATCCAGCTTTCTTCCAACTTCTCCGCCATCCTGCAGAGTCTGCTTCATTGATACGATGTGGTTGCGAAGTCTTACGATTTCTTCATCTGTACACAGCTTATCTGAAAAAAGAACCATCTCTGCCGCAATACGACTCTCATCGATCTGATTGTTTTCCAGAATCTCATTTAGCTTTGCCCGAAGCTTTGACTCATATTCTGCGATAATTTCCGGATAACGCTTTTCTACTTTGTCCACGTTTTCCAGCATAAAATCCAACTTTTCCAGAAGATCCTCCTGAAGAGCACTTCCCTCTCTTGCTCTCGCCTCTTCAAACTTTTCTCCTGCCCCGTCTATGGCACGAAGAATCAGCTGCAGCAAAGAAGCATCATCTTCAGAGATATCCTCCAGTGTCATTACCTCTGGGAATCTTGCCAAGGCCATCGCTGTAATGGCATTGTCTGAGCGAAGACCAAAGTCCTCTTCCATTTCCTTGAAATAACCCATATAGGCTTTAGCCATTTCACGATTGTATTTCAGGCCCAAAGCAGCATTTTCCGAATCCTCATAGGAAATGGCTGCATCTACCTTTCCACGAATCATATGTTTCTTAAATGCCGCCCTTATTTCCGCTTCCAGACTGTTGAACTTCCGCGGCATTCTTATGTTCAGATCCAAATATCTGTGATTTACTGATTTGATTTCTACCGTAATCTTCTTTTTTCCTTCGACCAGTTCAAATCTGCCAAACCCGGTCATACTCTTTAACATATGTTTTTCCTCACGTATTTTATTTTTCCCTTACATGCTTTTATCCGATTCTTTACTATAGCATTTCTATATTTTTTTTGCAAACCGCAAAATAAGCTTTCTCTAAATTTATATTGGATTTTTTTCTTAAAAATAGTACAATAAATTGACTACATTTTTATGGAGAATGATTATGGCATTTGATGGAATAACCGTTTCGTGTATAAGAAAAGAATTACTCAACACTCTCAACGGTGGATATATCACAAAGATAGCCCAGCCCGAAAAGGATGAGCTGCTGCTTACGATAAAGAACCTCGGGAAACAGCATCGTTTGCTTATTTCAGCAAACCCTTCTCTCCCTCTTCTTTATTTTACAGAAAAAAACAAGCAAAGTCCCATGACAGCTCCCGGCTTTTGCATGCTCCTTCGCAAGCATATCGGAAGCGGACGCATACTCGATATCTGCCAGCCTTCTTTGGAAAGAGTCCTTATTTTCCATATTGAGCACAGAAATGAGCTTGGGGACCTCTGTCAAAAGAAACTGATCGTTGAGCTTATGGGAAAACACAGCAATATCATATTTACAGATAACGATGATACTATTTTGGATGCCATCCGCAGAGTTTCTGCAAATGTAAGCTCCGTTCGCGAGGTACTTCCCGGGAGAAAATATTTTATTCCGCAAACTCAAGAAAAGGAAGATCCTTTTTCGATCAGTGAAGAGAACTTCTGTCAAAAGGTTTTTTCCAAAAACCTTAATCTTTCAAAAGCGATCTATACTACGCTGACAGGATTTTCTCCTATGGCCGGTGAAGAGCTTTGCTGCCGCTGTGCTGTTCCAAGTGAAAGCTTTGCTCCGGAGTGTTCTGAACAGACTAAGGCACATATATACCATATTTTCGCCAGATTTATGGATGACATTAAATCCGGAAGCTATCGTCCCGCCATATTTTACGAAAACGATAAGCCAAAGGATTTTGCTGTATTTGAATCCTGTCTTTATTCTGATTCCGAAACAGCGCAATATGACTCCATTTCTCTTCTTCTTGAGGATTTTTATTCTCAGAAAAATGTTGTTTCCAGAATTCGTCAGAAATCCACAGATCTGCGAAAAATTGTAAATAATTATTTGGAGCGAAATGTAAAGAAACTGACTCTGCAAAAAAAGCAGCTGAAGGATACTGAAAAAAGAGAAAAATACAGGATTTACGGAGAATTGATTACCGCTTACGGTTACGGACTCGATGAAAACGCAGATAAACTGGAAGCCGTAAATTACTATACCGGAGAAGAGGTAACCATCCCTCTTGATAAGAGTATTTCTCCTTTGGATAATGCAAAAAAATATTTTGAAAAATACAATAAGCAAAAACGTACCTTTGAGGCTGTAACTTTACAGATTGAAGAAACCTCTCAGGATATTGCCCATCTGGAAAGCATTCAAAATTCCCTGGATATTGCATTGGATGAAGCGGATCTTTCACAGATTAGTCAGGAACTTCAGGCGAATGGCTATATAAAGAAAAAAAGTTCCAAAAAGCAGGCAAGGCAAAACAAAGCAAAACCATTGCACTTTATATCCTCTGACGGTTTTCATATTTACGTAGGAAAAAACAACTTTCAAAATGATGAGCTTACCTTTGCCTCTCCTGTCGGAAGGGACTGGTGGTTTCATAGTAAAAATGTTCCTGGCTCCCACGTTATTGTAAAATCAGATACCACAGAGCTTCCGGATTCAACTTTTGAAGAAGCCGGCCGGCTTGCCGCATATTACTCAAAAGCGCGTCAAGGTGCCAAAGTGGAAATCGATTACACGCAAAGAAAAAATGTTAAGAAGCCAAACAAGGCAAAGCCAGGCTTTGTAATCTACTACACCAATTACTCTATGATGTCTGCACCTGATATCAGCGGCATACAACAGCTTGATTAATTTTGTATTGTCATACTTCAAATTGGAATGTTATAATGAAGTTTAATTTTTAATCACATCAAGGGGATAATATGCATCAAAGAAAATCTTCAAAAGAAAACGTGATACAAAGACAGCCTATGGAGCGCTACTCACCTGATCTGGAGCTTGGGCTGACCTCGGCACAGGTTCACGAATACAGACAAAAGGGTTGGGACAATCGTTCTGTAGAAGCTTCCTTCAAATCAACAAAGGACATCATAAAAGGAAATACTCTTACCTATTTCAATATGATCTTTGTTGTTTTCTGTATTTTGCTTGCTATTGTAGGCTCCTTTAACGACATGACCTTCATGGTTGTTATTGTCGCAAACGCCCTGATCGGTATTGTTCAGGAGCTAAATGCAAAATCAACTTTAAAAAAGCTCACCATGATGAATGCACCGAAATCAAAGGTTCTTCGGGATGGAAAAATAAAAAGCGTTCCTGCTGAAAAGCTTGTACAGGATGATATCGTTATCTTCGAAGCCGGAAATCAGATTGTTGCAGATGCAATTGTTGTAGCTGGAGAGGTTTCTGTAAATGAAGCACTTTTAACCGGTGAATCCGATGAAATCACCAAAAAAAGTGGGGATCAGCTTATGTCCGGCAGCTTCATTGTTTCGGGTTCCTGCAAGGCAAGGCTGGAAAAGGTTGGTGAGGATGCTTATATTTCAAAGCTTACTCTGGAGGCTAAGGCTTCCAAGGTCGGTGAACAGTCTGAAATGATCCGTTCGATCAATCGTCTTATTAAGATTATTGGATTTTTGATCATACCGATTGGTATCTGTCTCTTCGTTCAGCAATATATTTATGCACATGCAACATTAAAATCCAGTGTTCAGTCTATGGTTGCCGCCGTAATCGGCATGATTCCGGAAGGTATGTACCTGCTGGTAAGCATTACCCTGGCTGTAGGTACCATGAAGCTTGCTTCAAAAAAGGTTCTGGTTCACGACATGCGCTGTATTGAAACCCTTGCCCGGGTAAATGTACTTTGTGTCGACAAAACCGGTACCATCACAGAAAACACCATGTCTGTACAGGATGTTGTTCCTTTGAATAATTACAACCCAAATACACATGGCAGCTTAGATGAACTGCTAAGCAATTTTTCTTTTGCCATGTCGAAAGATAATGTTACGATGGCTGCCTTGAAAAAGCATTTTCGAAATGCCTCCGGGATTCATCCAAGCAAGGTTCTTCCATTTTCTTCTGCTTATAAATACAGTGCTGCGCAGTTCGGAAATACTCCTTATGTACTGGGTGCTCCGGAATTTATCCTAAAAGGTGACTATGCAAACTACGAAAAGATCATTGAAGAATATTCTTCCAAGGGCTGCCGTGTCCTGGTATTTGGTATTTACAGTGGCGAACTTACTGGTGGGGCATTAACACATCGCACGATTCCATTGTGTCTGGTTCTTTTGTCAAACCCAATTCGTAAAGATGCGAAAAAGACATTCCGCTTCTTTGCAGAGCAAGGCGTAAAGATCAAAGTTATATCCGGTGACAATCCCATTACCGTTTCCTACATTGCAAAGAAAGCCGGTGTGGAAAATGCTGATCAATACATTGATGCAAGCATTCTGAAAAGTTACGAGGATATTAAAGCTGCTGTCAATAAATTTTCCGTATTCGGTCGTGTAACTCCGGAACAAAAGCGTATGTTTGTAAAAGCCTTAAAAGAAACAGGCAATACGGTTGCTATGACCGGTGATGGTGTAAATGATGTTCTTGCATTAAAGGATGCAGACTGCTCCGTGGCTATGGCCTCAGGAAGTGATGCTGCTGCCCAGGCTTCCCAGCTTGTTCTTTTGGAATCTGATTTTGCAAGAATGCCGGATGTTGTCATGGAGGGAAGACAGATTGTAAACAATCTGGAGCGTTCCGGCTCACTTTTCCTGGTGAAGAATATTTTCTCCCTGATTATGTCCATTTTTTCCATTGTCTTCAGCATCAGCTATCCGCTTGAGCCATCTCAGTTGACCTTGATCAGCCTGTTTACGATTGGTGTCCCGGCTTTCCTTCTTTCTCAGACTCCGGATACTCACAGAATTCACGGTCACTTTATGAGCAACATTCTGCTGAAGGCTTTGCCCGGTGGTTTAACCGATGCATTGATCGTCGGTCTCCTGGTTCTCTTCGGCATGGTATTTAACATTAATTCGGTTGATATTTCCACAGCAGCCACCTTCCTTCTGTCTATTGTTGGATTTATGATTGTTTATCAGATCAGTAAGCCAATGGACATCTTTAAATGGGGTATCTGGCTGATCTCTATTTTAGGTCTTCTGCTGGGCGCAACTGTATTCAGTCACCTTTTCTCGATTACAGGAATGTCAAACCGATGCATTATGATTTTCCTTGTATTTTCGGTTCTTACAGATCCGCTTTTCCGCTATCTAAGCAAATTAGTGGAATTGCTTCGGAAGCTTGTTCTTCGCATCATAGCTTGGTTTTCCAAGTAACTGCAACTACGCAAAAAAGATTGCCGTGTGTTTTCACATACGACAATCTTTTTTCTTGAAATCATGATAAACTTTTTAACAAAACTCTACGGTTCCATCATGCATATTTTTTACTCTTGCAAGAGATTCTACTCTCACTCCACGTCCTCTTATTAATTCGCCTCCAGGCTGGAATGCTTTTTCGATGCAGATTCCGACTCCCACAACAGTAGCTCCTGCATCCTCTACCAACTGTAAAAGTCCGTTCAAAGCGGCTCCGTTTGCGAGGAAATCATCAATGATCAGAACACGATCCTCTGCTTTCAGAAATTGCTTTGATACGATTATATCGTAAACTCTGCCATGGGTAAAAGATTCTACCTTTGAAGTATACACATCTCCGGCAATATTTTTTGTTTTATTTTTCTTTGCAAAAAGAACCGGGCAATTAAACTCACGTCCTGCGAAGCATGCAATACCGATTCCGGAAGCTTCAATCGTCAGGATCTTCGTTATATTTTCTCCCGCATAAAGTCTTTTCCATTCTTTTGCCATTTCTTCAAAAAGCTCTGTGTCCATCTGATGATTTAAGAAGCTGTCAACTTTTAACACATTGCCCTCTTTTACCACACCATCTTTAAGAATTCTCTCTTCTAAAAGTTTCATCTCTCTTGCCCTTCCTTTTAATTGCATCCCGAAATATGTCTGGCAACATATACACCGCTGGCACATGCATGTGACAGTGAATGCGTTACTCCACTTCCGTCTCCGATCACATACAGCCCCTTATGACATGTTTCCAGGTTCTCATCTAACTGTACTGTCATATTGTAGAATTTAACCTCTACACCATAAAGCAAGGTATCGTCATTTGCTGTTCCGGGTGCTATCTTGTCTAAAGCATAGATCATTTCGATTATACCGTCAAGAATACGTTTCGGCATAACCAAGCTCAAATCTCCTGGTGTTGCCTTCAGTGTAGGCGTCAGGAAGGACTTTTCGATTCTTTTTGCTGTACTCCTCTGTCCTCTGATCAGATCTCCGAATCGTTGGATGATAACTCCGCCTCCCAGCATATTGGAAAGCTTTGCAATACTCTCACCATATCCGTTGCTGTCTTTAAATGGCTCCGTAAAATGCTTTGACACAAGAAGAGCAAAGTTTGTGTTTTCGCTGTGCTTGCTCGGATCCTCATAGCTGTGACCGTTAACCGTAACAATTCCATTTGTATTTTCAGCAACGACAGCTCCCTTCGGGTTCATGCAGAAGGTTCGAACCAGATCCTGATATTTTTCTGTCTTATATACAATCTTGCTTTCATAAAGCTTGTCTGTAATGTGCTCAAATACAATCGCAGGAATCTCCACACGTACTCCTATGTCCACACGATTAGAATTTGTCTTTATCTTCAGATCCTGGCAGACCTTTTCCATCCATTTACTTCCACTTCTGCCTACTGATATAATACATTTCTCACAGAAAATGGTCTCTTTCTCTGTTACGACTTCAAATCCTTCTTCTGTTTTGCGGATTTCACTTACCGGACAATGGAAATTCCACTCTGCTTTTTCTTTTAATTCCTCGTAAAGTGCTCCCAAAACTTCGTAGTTGATGTCTGTTCCGAGATGTCTTACAGATGCGTCCAGAAGGTGAAGTCCGTTTCGAACACAAAGCGTTTTAAACTCAGACTGTGCCGTAGTGTAAAGCCTGGTATTCTGTCCTCCGTGTGAAACATCTATTTCATCTACATAATGCATCAGCTCCAAAGCTTTTTCTTTGCCGATATACTCATAAAGCGTTCCGCCAAATTCATTTGTTATATTGTATTTTCCATCTGAAAATGCACCTGCACCTCCAAACCCTTTCATAATTGAGCAGGTCTTGCAATGAATACAGGATTTTATCTTTTCTCCATCAATTGGGCATTTTCTTTCTTCCAGTCTTCCTCCGTCCTCGAAAACAACGATCTTGCTTTCCGGACTGCATTTTGCCAGCTCATAAACAGAAAAAATTCCTCCTGGTCCGGCGCCAATAACAGCTACATCAAATTTTCTCACTCTCATTTTCCTCCAAACTAAATATTCTGCATGTTAATCAAACAATCAGCTTTTATGTCTCATAATTATGTATTTATCCAGGAAAAAAGCTGCTACAAAATCACATATTCCATAAATGATCTGCGATAGTGATCCGCAAAGCTGATAGCGAGCCGGCCACAAAACTGACGAGGTTGTTAAAACCCCTCCTGAAAATTGACCGCCAAAAGATAAATACAGCCAGTTCTGAAGCGGAGCCCCTACAAGCGTTTCAATAACAATAAAAGCAATACACATGATCGTATATGTAATAATACTGAATGCTTTACTGTTATTTGCCTTAAATGTAGTTCCTCTGTTCAAAATAAATGAAACCACTTTTGCAGTTATATTTGCCATTAAAAAGGCAATCAGTGTTCCCAGTGCCTGGGGCGGAAAAATCCAAATTGAAACAATCTGATCATATCCTTTCAGTAATATATCGAAAATATATCTCACCAAAAGGTCACAGAGAAAGGCTGCGAATGTAAAAATTACATAAAAAAAGACCTCTCTTTTTTCGGGATTCTTCTCGAAATAAGATTTCAGTCTGGCAATTTTCCCTTTTTTTGATTCACTCATTCAAAATCTCCTTTTAAGCACAAGTGCATTCTACATCATATCTATCACAAGGTCAAGGTTATTCAATTTTAACGATAAACCCTATACTTATATATGATTTTCCTAGTCATTTTATATTCTTATTGCATCTTTCATACAGTTAATAATTTCATTATTTACTAAAACTCCTTTTTTTTCTCCTTTCATTCCATTTTCTGTCTCTCCACATATATCAATGCCTTCAATACGATACTGCTCCCTGAAGAACATTAGCCATTTCAACAAAGTCTCTGTACTCATGCTGCCCTGATCCCAATTGGTCTCAAGCACCTTTTTTGACAATACATCCTTATCAATGGATATATACATGGGATAGTTTGCTTTTTTTTGCATCAGACTTTTTTTCGTGTCTTCTGTAAAAGCATCGGCCTCTTCCTGTGAAATGAAAACGATTTTTTCCTTCACTTCTTCCTCTATACGCTCATATGCATCTCTTTGAGGACCGATCAGCCAAATTCTCTTCAAATCCATAGTTTCATCTTTTAGGCACTCTAATATCCAATTTCCACAGGAAAGCACCGGCAGCAATGCAGATGGCTGCATGTCTGTATGATGATCAAAGACCAGCAATTCAAAGGCTCCCCTCATTTTTTTCAGCCAGATTCTGGTAAGATAATGATAATTGCCATTATCCAGTAAATGGATATCTCTTAAACTACAAGGAGTCAATCTGTTCTCCAGCTCTTTCTCGGCCATTGGATCACAATACCCATTGCATCCACTGATGTCTTTCAATGAAATCATTTTGTATTCATCAAAAGGAAATCCTTCTTGATTTTCATATATTCCCGAAAAGCTGCAAATTGTCCCCATGCTTTCTTCCTTTTATTCCATCCTACTAAAATCCGGTGTTGTCTCTGCACAACACTCCCATTTTAATCCATAATTGGTCTTTTCACAATAATTTCTCTTACTTCTCGGCATATTTGTTTAATATGCCTAAGTGTGATTTTTAAGTAAAACCTTCTTGACAAAGCATCACTCAAGAGATAATATATAAAAAGTGTGTCGGACTTCCGTGTCATCCGATATACTTATTTCAGAATTATAAGGAGGTGTACAGTTTGGCTAATATTAAATCTGCTAAAAAGAGAATTCTTGTTACTAAAACAAAAGCAGACAGAAACAAATCTATCAAATCTGCTGTAAAGACATCAATCAAGAAAGTTGAAGCTGCTGTTGCTGCAAACGATGTAGAAGCTGCTAAGGCTGCATTACTGAATGCTACATCCGTAATTGACAAAGCTGAATCCAAGGGCGTTTACCACAAAAATAACGCTTCCAGAAAAGTTTCACGCTTAAGCAAAGCTGTCAACTCTATCGCATAATAAAGCATATACAAAAAAACCAGCTGATCCGTCCTAATACAGCTGGTTTTTTTATATTCTTATTTACGCAAAACATATATCTCATACTTTACTATGTTTTACAAGCATCAATTCGACGCTTAGTTTATCTGCGAGCTTTCCGGTTTTTACGTCCTGCTCTGCTGACAGATAATCTTCTACCGCATTTCTTAATTCTTCTATCGAATATTTGCGAGCCAGCGGCATATTTTTCTTCACCGCATAAGGATGAATCTTTAACTTCTCCGCTATCAGCTTTTCTCCCATTCCCTGCATAGAAAGCTCTTTCACCCGCAGGAGCTGGTCAAATTGCCTTTCTATTAGAAAAAGGATCCGCATAGGAGGTTCCTTCAGCAAAAGCAGATCATAATATCCCTTCAATGCCTTTTCTCTTTTTCCTGCTGCCGCATCTGCGATCATTTCAAAGATTTTATTTTCAATCTGTGCCGTACAAATCTGATCGATATCTTCAATCGTAATCTCACTTCTTTCTCCAAGGTAGGAAATCAGCTTTTCGATTTCACAGGAAATAAAATTCAAATTTGTTCCTGCCCCCGCAAGGAAGTGATCCAAGGCATCTTTTTTGATCAGCTTTTTGTTTCTTTTCAGCTCCATCAAAACCCAGCCGCTGATACTTTTTACATCCAATGTCTTGCATTCTATAACTCTTTCGTATTTTACGATATTTTTATAAAGCTTATTTCGTTTATCGATCTCTTTTTCCGCAAAAATCAAAACTAGATAATCCGGAAGTTTTTCTACATATGCACAGAGTTTTTCTTTTTTTTCCTTTAAAAATCCGCTTTCTTCCACCAACACAATCCGCCTCTCTGAAAAAAAAGGCATCGTCTCACAATTTTCGATAATTTTCTCTTCCGAGCATTGCTTTCCTTCAAAGCGGGTAAAGTTCATGGAATCCTCCAAAGCCCCTAAAGCCTTCAGAAGTTCATTTTTATAGAGTTTGTAAAAGTATTCCTCTTCGCCATAAATAAGATAGAGCTGCTTAAATTCTCCCTTTTTTATATCTTCTGCCAATTGATTCATTTTTAACTCAACCTTCTGTCCATTCTTACAAAGCGCTGCAAAGAGTCCGTGCCCATTATAAGAATCTTTTTTACATTTAAGGAATTTTTTCCACCTTGTCTTGCACGAAAGCTGATTTTTTTATAAAGAACCCTCCTTCGTTCTTTTGCAAGAATTGCTGCAATCATTACGTTTGGAAGGGTTTCTCCCCTTTCAATATAAGAAAGAGCATCTCTTAATGCACTGCATTTCATAAGCCTGTATGGAGCATTTGCATCCGGAATATAGCGACGAAATAGAAGCAGAAGTACAAGCTTTAAGCCATCCGTTACAATGATCCGTCCAATTCCATCCTGTCTTTGACTTCTTTCTCCTATGATTGCATCAAAACGTTTTCTCTGGCTCCAAAATCCTTCAAATTCTTCCGGCAGAGTCTGTCGGTCGCTGTCTGTCTGAAATATATAATCCGCCTTTGATTTTATTGCATAACGATATCCGGTCAGCACAGCGGATCCATGTCCTCCGTTTTCTTTTTTCAAGAGCCGAAGCTGCGTTTTTTTCTGCGCTTCCTTTTTCACGATTTCAGCAGTATTGTCACTGCTCCCGTCATCAACAATTACCATTCGAGATTTCCCCTCTCCATTGTGTTTTTCAATGATCGGGTACCATTCCTCTATAAGCTTGCTGATATTTGCAGCTTCATTGTAAGCCGGTATTACAATGTATAAAACATCACCCATAGTTTTTCCTTTTCCGTACGATTTTCTTTCCCTATCTTATCACGGATACCGTATTTATCCAATATTCATTCTCCTTCTTTGTAAAATTCAAGCTGTAATTTTCCGTTTTTTAGATATGCCTTTATAGCACCCTTTATTCCAGTCTGATAATATTCAGAACCAATTGCCTCTATTCTTTCTAATGTTTCCTTGTGAGGATGACCGTATATACTATTTTTCGGTGCTGATATAATACATACTTTCGGATCTACTTCCATCAAAAACCTTTCACTGCTCGAATTTTTCGATCCATGATGAGCCGTTTTTAAATAATCATAGCTTCCAAGCTTTCCAAGCAGCTTTTCTTCCCCTTCCTTTTCCAGATCCCCGGTTAACAGAGCCTTGAACCCTTTATATTCCAACGACAATACAACTGATCCTGCATTTCCGTTTAATTCATCATTCTTTCCGGGAGATACTACCTTCATTTTTAGATTCCCTGCCAAAAGCATATCTCCCTTCTGCAGATAAAAAACTGTTATGCCAAGCCTGCTACATTTTTCCAGAATTTCTTTTTCCTCATCTCCTCCCTTCATCCAAATAGGCATAAAGAGGTGATGAATCTTTAATCTGGACTTTCCTTCATATATCCGATCCAGTACCTCGGTAATTGCATTTGTATGATCCAGATCTCCATGACTTATTACAATTCCTTCTATTTCAACGATTCCTTGTGATTTCAAATATGGTTCTAAAATATATTTTCCCGGACTATCCTCACTGCTGCTTCCTCCATCTATTAAAAATGTATTTCCACCTTCCGATTGCACCACCAGGGCATCTCCCTGTCCTACATCCAATGCCGTCAAGGAAAAGCCGGACGGAAGTCTGACTGCTGGAAAAACAAGCATGGCTGCCGGAATCAGATAAACATATTTTTTCCAGCGTTTTCTAATCAGAATTAAAAAGAAGAAAAGGCCAAAACCTCCTATGATTAACTGAATGATAGATGGTTTTCCTGTTACAATCATTGAATAAGGCAGTTTTTCTATAAAATTGGCATAATATGACAAAAGCTGAAAAAAAAGATTTGGCAAAAAGAAGAAAGCTGTAGAAAGCATTTTACTGAACATTCCCAATAAAGCACCCACTCCTCCCAAAATAAGTACTGCGCTCATAAATGGAACAAAAACAAGATTTGAAATAAGTGAATACAATGGAAATTCATAGAAATGAAACAATATGAATGGAAATGTTATTACATTAATCGAAATCCAAAGAAGAACTCCGGAATACAATTTGTCGAAAAATAAATTTCTTTTTTCTTTTCCTGCTCCTTTCTTCATAAGAAGAGGATATACACAGGATGCTGCTGCAGCTGCAGCAAAGCTTAATTGAAATCCTGCACGAAACAGGCTCATTGGTCTTAAAATCAAAATAATGATTCCGGCAAGTGATAAAGCACAGAGCGGATCATAACTACGCAGCAGATTTTTTGCCAGAATCAATACTCCAAACATAATAAAAGCCCGAAGTGTAGCCTCACTTGCTCCTGTAAAGCCTGTATATAGTCCTAATAATACGCAGCAGCTAATCGCCGAGGTTTTTAATCCTAATTTTATTTGCAATAAGAAGCGATACAATACCGTGCCAATAAGCCCGATATGCAACCCTGATATCGAAAGCAGGTGGCTTAATCCGGCAACCGAATAATCCAGTTTTGTTTCTTCTTCCAGATTGCTTTTTTCTCCGAGAAGCATTGCGGAAAGTGCCGTACTTCCTTCCGTACTCATTCCATTTTCAAAAACGCTTTTCATCTTTTTTTTCACCTGACAGATAAACTCGCCCGGTGAATATTCTGCTTCCTTTAAAAACCCCCATTTTTCGGCATACATATGAGTATAGCAATCTTCTGCTGCATAATAATCCGCTGCATCAAATCCACCCGGATTCGATGCATTTTCATACAGTTCCAGATTACCTTTGACCCAGATTTTGCTTCCTATTTTTATTTCATCCTCAGTAAGTGAAAAATATAATTGAACTTTATGAAGTGATATGTTCTGATTTTCCTGATTTGGATCGATTGCGTATGCATCCGATAAAATATAAGAAATGCTGTTTGTTTTCTCGGCTCTTGAAACAACTGTTCCATATATCTGAACCGACTCCCCGCTGTCTAAGCTCAAAAGAAAGCTATCCGGAATATTCGGATTCCACCAATTGGCGAATCCGAATGTTCTGAACAACCATATAATCCCAAGCAGACCGATAAAACAGACGCATAAAGGTCTTTGCCTCATGCCTGTTTTCTCCTTTTTTCCTTAAGGCTCAAAAATCCGATCTAAAGATACGCCGTTCATCTCGACATCTGTGCTTCCTCCTACTGAGAACTGCACTTTTTTGATACCACTTGCTGCAGACAATGATTTCGCAATTGCTTTCAAAGATTTTTCTACATCGTAATTCTGCATCAGTTCTGTCGCACCTTCTTCGAAATTCACATAGCAAATATCTTTTTGTGTTGTTACATTTATAAAATTTATTTCGGACGGAAGGATTGCCCGGTAACCCGTACTGTTCGGGCCCTTTATCAGTTCCTCTAAAACAGACTGTTCAATTGGAACAGCACTGCTGCAATAAACAGTTCTTTGCTCCTGTACAAACTCTCCGGACAGATTTGTAAAATATAAAGTCATCTCCACCTTAGAATATGCATTAATCTCACTACCGGAATGAATCACAAAATCATCCGCAGACAATGTTCCGAATTCATTTCCAGCCGAATCCTGCAAGGCTTCCCCTTGAATCATAAGGTTTACATAGTCAATTTCGTCTATTTGAGTGTAAGTCTTTACAATTCCTGCTGCAACTAGAAGCTTCGTCTCATTTGACAAAGATCCATAGTCCCCGGACAGATTCACATTTATTGTATTTCCTTCTATCTGATAGCTTTCAATTTCCAGATCATTTGCCAAAACACTGCTTCCGCCATCCGAAAACTCTTTTGTATCCTGAAGATCTTTTGTTATAGCTGCTACCGTTTTCTCTGTATTTCCATCTTCTATGTCAAGCTGTTCTGATTTGATTCCATTTCCCTGTTTATTGATATAGTATATGTCAATTTTTTCCTCAGAATCCGTGTTCTGACTGCAGCCGGAAAGGAACAAAAGTGCAGCAAAAAAACCAATTATACTCTTTTTCATGTCTTTTCTCCTACGCCATATGTACTAAAGGAATCCGAATTGAGAATGTCGTTCCTTCGTTTTCTACGCTGCTGACACGAATTGCACCTTTATGCATATTGATGGCACTTTTTGCAATCGCAAGTCCGAGACCGGTTCCTCCGATTTCCCTTGAATGACTCTTGTCCACCCGATAAAAACGATCAAAAATACGCTCAGTGGCCTCCTGCGGAATTCCGATTCCAGAATCTGCTATTGTAAGGTAAAGGTACCTGTGATCTGCATTCAAAGAGATGCGTACCCATCCGCCATCCGGTTTATTGTACTTAATTGCATTCTCCGTAATATTGCTTATTACCAATGTAATCTTTGTCGGATCCACCTCCGCTTCTACCGTTCGGAAACTTTCTACAATCAGTTCTACATTGCTTTTATCAGCAATGGGACGAAGTCTTTTTACTACCAGATCTACTAAATCATTGATATTCGTATTTTTTATATTCAGTCCTTCGATATTCTTGTCCATAGAAACAAGAGACAGAAGGTCAGTTATAATCGCATTTTCCCGATCAATTTCCTCTGAAATATCCTTCATAAACTCTCTGTATTGTTCAATCGTAGTGTCCGGATTCATATTTAAGGAATCTGCCAATACCTTCATGGATGCCAATGGTGTTTTCAATTCATGTGATACGTTTGACACAAATTCCTGTCGATTTTCATCCAGATCACGCACCTGAGCAATCAGCCGGTTGAAGGCATCCGTAATCTGCTGGGTTTCCTGGTAGTCATAAACGGAAATGGGCTCTTCTCGAAATCCATTTACCATAGAATCGATTGCATTTGTAATTTTTCGGAAAGGTCTCACCAAAATTCCAGAAAAGAGAAGTCCGAAAATTACAATCAGAAGAACAATGATTCCTAAAACAATCGTTCCATTTCGTTCCAATATACGACTGTTATTTACAATTTCCTTCGTGGAAAAGCTAACCAGCATGACTCCGAGTATTTCTTTATTTGATGTATTCGGATTTTTTATCTGAACAGCCATCTCTACGATCATATTGTCGTCGTCATTGTTGCTATATTCCTGTCCGTTAAAGCAGTCAATCACCACAGAAGAAAGCATATACTTTCCTTCGTCCAGATTGAAGGAATCTTTTACAATTTTATAATCTGCATTTACAATCTCAATGCGGCCGCCATAAATGCTGGTCAGCATATCGATTTCCGCATTAATCGCTAGATTTGTAGGATTTGTGAGATAATCTATTCCTGCTAAATCATTGCATAGCATATCGCATTGATTTTTTACAATCGCACTTCTGGAATTTATGGCCATATTTTCATAGCTGCTAACCAATGCATTCGTTATGATCACAGATGGAAGGATTCCCATCAGCAGCATAATAATGACTATGCGAAATCGAAGTGTTCTAAAAAATGTATATTTCTTTTTACCTGTTTTATGCTTGGAAATAATAACCAACTCCCCATTTGGTGTGAACATACTTTGGTTCACCCGGTTTTTTTTCTATTTTTTCTCTAAGACGTCTGATATGTACATCTACTGTGCGAACATCCCCCGGATATTCTGTTCCCCATATAAGCTTCAACAGCTGCTCCCGGCTGTAAACCTTATTGGGATGAAATGCAAGAATTTCTAATACATCGAATTCTTTTGCTGTCAGATTGATTTCTTCTTTGCAAATAAAAACTCTTCTCGAATCACGATCCAGCTGAAACTCCCCAATCGTCAGAACATTTTCTGCTGTTTCTTTTTTTTCTGCTTTTTTCGTTCTCCGAATAATTGCCTTTATTCTGGCCTTTACTTCGAGAATATTGAATGGTTTGGTGATATAGTCATCTGCACCGTACTCGAGCCCAAGGATTTTATCCATGTCCTCTCCTTTTGCTGTCAGCATTATAATAGGAACGTTTGAAAATTCACGCACCTGTTGGCAAACAGAAAATCCGTCCAACTTTGGCAGCATAAGGTCCAACAGCATGATATCGTATTCATTTTTTCGAACCTTTTCAAGAGCCTCTTCTCCATCATAGGCACAATCTACTTCCATGCCATCCTGCTCCAAAGAAAAGCGGATTCCTTTTACGATTAATTTTTCATCATCAACAACCAACACCCTGTTCGCCATCTTTTACTCCAATCAGACTTCAATATAATCTTTAATCTTTTGAAAAAGCTTCTCTCCTATTCCGCTGACATTTTTTATGTCATCGATTGTTGAAAAGCCTCCCTCCTCATTTCTGTAATTGATAATATCTTCAGCCCTGGAATCTCCTATACCGGATAAGCTTTTCAATTCTTCTGCAGAAGCACTGTTTATATTCACCTTTCCGGAAGAATTCTCTTCTGTTTTTTCCTGGCTTTCTGCTAATTGCTCACCGATTTTGCCGACAGTAATCTGCTGACCATCACTTAAAAGCTGTGCTATATTTAAAGCCTCCTGATCCGCTTCTTCCAGGAATCCCCCTGCCGCCTCTATTGCCTCATAAACCCGGCTTCCGACAGGCAGTGAATAAACTCCCGGCTGCGCAACCTGTCCACATACATAGACAAAAATTTCTTCTGTGCTTTCCTCTTTTGAAAAATCCTCTGTATCCGATTCTTCAAAAGATTCCTCTTCGGAAATCGAAGTACTTTCCTGCAACTCATAACTGACAGAAGCATTGTCTGTACAGGCAGCAAAAAAAAGAAAAAGAGCCGAAATAATGATAGATATCATTCGTTTCATTGAAAGACCTCCCTAGCAGGAAGTCCAAAACATTCATCTATTTCATTTTAACGAATTGTGTAAAAAGTTTCAAGACTATTACTTAGTTTTAAATTTTTTGTCAAATTTGTTAATTTTTTGCTAAGAATGAATATTTATTCATTCTTTGAATATTTATTCAATTTTTTCTCATTTTTTTGGAAAAATATAAAAATCGACTTGCATATCTATGAATTACATTGTATAGTAGGCTTTGTTGTAATGATTATCGGTTCCTGTTATAAAAACAGAACTCATGAGGAGGATAAAAATGAAAGAAAAAGTTGTACTTGCCTATTCTGGCGGTCTCGATACCACAGCTGTTATTCCGTGGCTGAAAGAAACCTTTGATTATGAAGTTATTTGCTGCTGTGTTGATTGTGGACAGGGCAGTGAATTAGACGGACTGGAAGAACGTGCTGCCTACTCCGGAGCATCGAAGCTCTATATTGAAAATATTGTAGATGACTTCTGTGATAACTTCATTGTCCCATGTGTACAGGCCGGTGCTGTATATGAGCACAAATACCTTCTTGGAACCTCTATGGCACGTCCTGCTATCGTAAAAAAATTAGTTGAAATTGCTCGTAAAGAAGGTGCTTCTGCTATCTGTCACGGTGCTACCGGAAAAGGTAATGACCAGATTCGTTTCGAGCTCGGCATCAAAGCTCTGGCTCCGGATCTTAAAATCATAGCTCCTTGGCGTATGCCTGAGCTTTGGAAAATGGATTCTCGTGAAGCAGAAATGGAATACTGTGAGGCACATGGCATTCATCTTCCTTTTAAGGCAGACAGCAGCTACAGCCGTGACCGAAATCTTTGGCATATCAGTCATGAAGGTCTCGAGCTTGAGGATCCTGCAAATGCTCCAAATTACGATCATATGCTTGTACTTGGTGTTACTCCGCAAAAAGCTCCTGATGTAGCAACAGATGTAAGCATTTGCTTTGAAAAAGGTGTTCCTGTTAGTTTGAATGGAAAGAACATGAAGGTTTCTGAAATTCTTACTGAACTGAATACTCTGGGCGGTAAAAATGGTATCGGTATTGTAGATATCGTTGAAAACCGTGTTGTAGGTATGAAATCACGTGGTGTATATGAAACTCCTGGCGGAACAATCCTTATGGAGGCACACGAACAGTTAGAAGAGCTTTGCCTCGATCGTGACACCATGGAAACAAAGAAAAAGCTCGGAAGCCAGTTTGCACAGGTCGTATACGAAGGAAAATGGTTTACGCCTCTTCGTGAAGCAATTCAGGCTTTTGTAGAATCCACCCAGGAATATGTAACCGGCGAAGTTAAATTCAAGCTTTACAAAGGAAACATTATTAAAGCAGGAACGACTTCTCCTTATTCACTTTACAGTGAGTCCCTTGCTTCCTTCACAACCGGAGATCTTTATGATCACAGAGATGCAACCGGATTTATTACTCTTTTCGGTCTTCCTTTAAAGGTTCGTGCTATGAAGCAATTAGAGCTGAAAAACCAGCAGGAAAAAGAAAATTAACAAGCAAGAAAAAAGCTTCCAAATCGGAAGCTTTTTTCTATGCAGAAAACCTGCCACCGGCAGCTTTCCTTGCATACTTCGGTATACCAAAAGAGCTGCATCAGATTTGTCATCCGATGCAGCTCTTCTTACTTTACTTAGTCAGCGATAACTTTTTTCAGTTTTACAAATCGAGGAAGTGAATTCTCTTTCTTGATATTGATCTCACCCTGGATAAGTGGAAGTGCATAATCAATGAAGTCTTTTGTTACATTGTTTCCACGCTCATTGATCCACTCAAGCGGAACCTTTTTCTCGAAGTTAGCAACTTTGGAAAGATCAAGAAGATCAGCTTCGCACTTGTATCCGTTCTCATCACGTGTACACTTGAATCCAACCATCTTATCTGTTACGCCTGCAACTGCCTGATTAACAGCTGTCTGACCAGCCATGAATGCTTCGTCTGAGTCAGTCTGTGATGCGCAATGCTCTGCACATCTCTGAAGAAGAGAAAGCTCGATTGGACGAACCTTAACTCCAGGAATAGCCTCTTTTACTACATCTGCAAGTCTTGCAGCAAGTCCGCCAAGCTGTGCATGTCCGAATCCGTCTGTAGCGGATGTCTTAGCTTCTGATACGAATGTACCGTCTGCATAATGAATACCCTCTGAAACAGCTACGATAACATTTGAGTTCTTGTCCCAGATATCTTTCACATCAGCGATGAACTCGTCCATCTTGAAATCAACTTCCGGAAGGTATACAAGATCTGGACCAAAGCCTGTTGTATTTGCAAGAGCTGCAGCACCTGCAAGCCATCCAGCATGACGTCCCATGATCTCTACGATTGTAACCTGTCCTTTATCGTAAACGTGAGAATCCTGATAAACCTCTACAAGAGATGTTGCGATATATTTTGCTGCTGAAGCAAATCCCGGGCAATGGTCTGTTCCGAAAAGGTCGTTATCGATTGTCTTCGGAATACCCATAACGCGGCAGTCATATCCAACTTTGTTCATGTATTTAGAAATCTTGTTGCAGGTATCCATTGAGTCATTTCCACCATTGTAGAAGAAATAACGTACATCATGTTTTTTGAATACCTCAAGAATCTTTTTGTAATCTGTATCATCAACATCCGGATCTGCGATTTTATAACGGCATGATCCAAGTGCTGAAGAAGGAGTATATCTCATGATCTCAAGCTCTGCAGGATCCTCTTCATCCATAACATAAAGCTTGTCATTTAATACACCTACAATTCCGTTTGCTGCGCCATATACTTTTGTAATCACGTCAGAATCAAGACCTGCTTTGATTGCTCCATAGCAGCTGGAATTGATAACTGAAGAAGGGCCACCGGACTGACCGATGATCATAGCTCCTTTTAATTCACTCATTTTTACCTTACCTCCAAATAAATATGCATGTACAGTATTTTCGCACACTATAGTGACTATAACATAGACAGTCTTTTTTTTCAACGAAAAAGCCGACTGTCTATATCATTTCTTTGCATATATTTTCTTTCGATTAGATCTCTTCTACGCTGTAGTTCGGAGCCTCTTTTGTGATATGAATGTCATGCGGATGTGATTCTTTCAATGCAGCTGCAGAAATCTTGACAAACTTACCATTTTCCTTCAAAGCTTCAATTGTAGGTGCTCCACAGTATCCCATACCGGAACGTAAACCTCCCACAAGCTGGAATACTTCATCCTCTAACAGACCTTTATAAGCTACTCGTCCTTCTACACCCTCCGGTACCAGCTTCTTTGCATCTGTCTGGAAATAACGATCCTTACTTCCGTTTTCCATAGCTGCAATAGAGCCCATGCCACGATATACTTTGTATTTTCTTCCCTGATAAAGCTCGAAATCTCCCGGGCTTTCATCACAACCTGCAAAAATGCTTCCCATCATGCAGACATTCGCACCTGCAGCGATTGCCTTTGTGATATCTCCTGAATACTGAATTCCTCCGTCTGCAATAATCGGGATTCCATATTCTTTTGCTACTTCATAGCATTCCATAACAGCAGAAACCTGCGGAACACCAACACCTGCAACAACACGGGTAGTACAAATGGATCCAGGTCCGATTCCTACTTTAACAGCATCTGCACCTGCTTCAATCAGATCTCTTGTGGCAGCTCCAGATGCTACATTTCCAGCGATAACAGGAAGCTGCGGATAATGTTCCTTAATCAACTTCAGTGTTCGGAATATATTTGCAGAATGTCCATGGGCTGAATCAATTACTATTACATCTACATGTGCCTTTACAAGAGCGTCTACTCTTTCCAGAACATTTGCGGTGATACCTACCGCTGCGCCACACAAAAGTCTTCCCTGGGAATCCTTAGCGGCATTTGGATATTTGATCTGTTTTTCAATATCCTTTATTGTAATAAGGCCTTTTAAGTTAAAATCGTCATCTACAATAGGAAGCTTTTCTACTCTTGCTTTGGCAAGAATCTTTTTGGCTTCTTCAATGGTAACCCCTTCTTTTGCAGTAACCAGACCGTCTGTTGTCATTGATTCCTTAATTTTCTTTGAAAAATCCTCTTCAAACATAAGGTCTCTGTTTGTGAGAATACCAACCAGTTTTTTTCCTTCTGTAATCGGAACACCGGAAATTCTGTATTTTGCCATTAATTTATCTGCATCTTCCAGTGTATGCTCCGGTGAAAGATAGAACGGATCTGTGATAACTCCGTTTTCAGATCTTTTTACTTTATCTACTTCATCAGCCTGCTGCTCAATCGACATGTTTTTATGAATAATGCCGATACCGCCCTGTCTTGCCATTGCAATTGCCATTCGATACTCGGTAACAGTATCCATTCCGGCACTCATAAGCGGAATGTTGAGTTTTACGGTTTTTGTAAGATAGGTTGTAAGGTCAACCATGTTAGGCGTTACTTCTGAGTACTGTGGTACCAGCAGTACATCATCAAATGTAAAGCCTTCTCCAATAATTTTTCCCATGACTTTCTCCTTATTGTGTTTTAATGACGTTAAAATCGGAATTTTTGCTCCCAACTTCAAGATTTAGAAATTACTGTATCAAATTATAAAAAAAAAATCAAGCTACTATATCAGTTTCCCACTATGGCGAATCACTATTTTTTCTAATTTTTACCAAATTTTATTTCTCATTTTAATCACTTGACTTTCTTATTTGAAATACACATAATAAATAAAAAGAAAAAATAGGAGTCATCTATGTTTTGTCAAATTCTATCTACAACACTTCAAGGTATTTCCAGTGAACCGGTTACCATTGAACTGGACATCTCCAGTGGTATGCCCGTCTTCGTTATGGTAGGTTCTGTTTCTGTAAAGGTAAGGGAATCTCAGGATCGTGTCCGCACTGCCTTGAGAAATCTTGGAATTAATCTTCCTCCAAAGCGAATCACACTGAATCTTTCTCCCGGAGATTTAAAAAAAGACGGCACAGGTTTTGATCTGCCAATTGCCGCTGCTCTCCTTACTGCTTTGGAAAAAATCCCGCAAAATGCTCTTTCAAACTGCCTTGTTCTGGGTGAGCTTCACCTAAACGGAGATATCGAAGGCATTCCAGGGGTTCTTCCTTCCATTATTACAGCCAGAAAACTAGGAATCCATACCTGCATTATCCCTTTTGACAATGCAGCAGAAGCAGCCTCCATTGACGATGTTACAATTGTAGGCTTGAAAAATCTTTCCGAGCTTATTGATTACTGCAATAATCCTCTTTCCTCAAAGTATATCTATAAACCCAATCCTCTCGTTTATCTGCCTCAGAAATACCCGGATTTTTCAGACATTAAAGGACAGGAAAGTGTAAAGAAGGCTGCTCTCATTGCAGCAGCCGGATTTCACAATATTTTACTTTCCGGTCCTCCAGGTTCTGGGAAATCCATGACTGCCAAGCGAATTCCCTCCATCTTACCGGATCTGACCCGCAATGAACAAATCGAAGTTTCCCAGATTTACTCTGTTGCAGGACTTCTTTCTTCGGATCAGCCCCTGATCAGCTTCCGCCCCTTTCGATCTCCCCACCATTCTCTGTCTGTACAGGCTCTATGCGGCGGCGGAAGAATTCCCTCCCCCGGAGAAATCACCCTGGCTCATAGAGGTGTTCTTTTTATTGATGAACTTCCAGAAATGCCAGGTCGCACCTTAGATCAGCTTCGTGCTCCTATGGAGGATCATACCATACTAATTTCCCGTTCCAGCGGCAGTTTTCGATTCCCGGCAAATTTTCTTTTTGTTGCCGCTATGAATCCATGTCCCTGCGGGTTTTATCCCGATCTAAATAAATGCACCTGCACACAGCACGATATCCATTCCTACCGTTCCCGCATCAGTCAGCCGATTTTAGATCGAATTGATCTGCGTGTCGATGTGCCAGCTGCTTCTTACATGGATCTGACTTCTTCAAAACAGGATCCTCTTGATTCTGCAACCATGAAAAAAGAAGTAACAAAAGCATTTCAGATTCAGCAGGAACGCTACAAAAATGAAAGCACTTGCTTTAACAGCGAACTTTCACCGGCTGATATCAGCCGTTTTTGTATTTGCAGCCCGGAAGCCGAATCCCTCCTAAAGAAGGCATTTTCCTCTATGAATTTGAGCGCCCGATCATATCACCGTATTCTGAAAATTGCCAGAACCATAGCAGATCTGGATCAAAGTGAAAAAATCCACGAATCTCATATCAGCGAGGCTTTTTTCTTTCGCAACAGTTCGATTTCTTCCAGATAATCCAAACGAAAAGAGTATAAAATGGAATCAAATTACCGATATATTCAAAAAAATCATCCTGATTATCCAACCCGACTTCAGCATTTTTCCCGCATGCCAATAGGACTTTTTGTGAAGGGATCTCTTCCGGATTCTTCCAGAAAAATGGTTGCCATTGTAGGTTCCCGCTCCTGCTCTGCTTACGGACAACAGGTTGCCCAAAACTTTGCAAGGGTTCTCTCTTCAAATGGCATCGGCATTATAAGCGGACTTGCCTTTGGAATTGACACCTGGGCGCATAAGGGCTGCATAGAAGGCGGCTCTCCCACTTACGCTGTCATGGGATGCGGTATCGATATCTGCTATCCCAAATCCAATTATCCGCTTTATCGAAAAATTCTTTCCACCGGCGGAGGCATCATCAGCGAATACGAACCGAAAACTCCTGCTCTTCCGCATCACTTTCCCACCCGCAACCGCATCATCAGTGCTCTTTCAGATGCTCTGATTGTAATCGAAGCCCGGGTAAAAAGCGGCTCTTTAATAACTGCAAATTATGCTCTTGAACAGGGCATCCAGGTTTACGCTGTTCCGGGAAGGATCTCTGACAGTTTGTCTGCAGGTACAAATTCTCTGATCCTGCAAGGTGCAATTCCTGCGCTTTCTCCTGAAGACATCCTTCTTGATCTTTCTTCCTTTTCCTCGCTATCACGACATTCGTCAAATTTTCAAGTAAGCTCAGACTTTGGCTCATTTCCTAATATAAAAAAAGAGGAGACATCGTCTCCCCCTCAAACTGCAAATTTATCTGCTGATGAACTTCTTCTCTTAAGCTGTATTGGACCGGAACCTTCTTATGCTGATGCCATCTGTTCCAAAAGTGGCCTTGGATTTCTGCAGGTTTCCTCTCTTCTTCTTTCTCTTGAAATGAAAGGCTGCATTTTTCAGCCTCTTCCCGGTTTATATGCCTCCACCAACCGTTGAGCCCCTTATCACCAGCTCCGGATTTAAAACCTTGGTCATATGTTTGCCTTTTTCTACTTCACCATGAAGCATTTCCAGTAAATACTCTGCTGCCATTTCTCCCAAGAGCTCATCTGGCTGGGCTATTGTAGTAAGTCCCAATTCACCTGCCATAGCAACTGCCGTATTTCCATATCCTGCTACTGCGATATCATCCGGCACGCTGTAGCCTTGTTGGAACAGAAAATAAAGGATGTTCGTTGCCATTGTGTCATCGTAGCATATTACTCCGTCACAGGAATATTCGTTCAAAATTTCTTCTAACGCCATGGTTGGCTTCTGTGCTCTCTCCTCTAAATGATACCAGATAACATACTCCGGCCGGTAAGGTATTCCCGCTTCCTGTAATGCTTTTACATAACCTCTGTGACGTTCTGCTCCTCGATTATCATCTGCCCGAAAAATGCCTACTATGTTGTCCCCCACTGTCGCGATCATGTGTCTTGTAAGAAGATATCCTCCCTGGCTGTCATCGACTATAATCCGGGGACGATCTGTCATCTGCGGATAAACACCTCTGATAAAAACATATGGCTTGTTCATCTCATCCAGTTCCTGATAAACATCCATATGCTTGCAAAGGAGCTGACTTCGGCTTGGCTCAATAATGTATCCTGCTGCATTCCCATCCATCATGCTCTTCAGCAATTTTTCTTCCTTTGCCTGCGAGTTTCCCGTGCTTCTCACCATGGTATCGTAACCGTTTACCGTTAAAACATGTTCAATTTCGCCAATCACTTTTTGATTTTTTGCTGACGGAACTCCTGCTGTAATCACACAAACAGTTTTCTTTAAAGATATAGCCGGCTTTACCCCCAGTACATAGGTTCCCTTTCCACGAAAGGTAATGATCAGTCTGTCTTTTCGCAAAATACGTAAGGCAGCATTTACTTCTGCTCTTCCTACATGAAAGCGCTTGGACAACTGCTCCGGTGTCATAAGCTTTTCTCCGGGAAGTATATTTCCGGACAGAATTGCATGTCTCATCATTTCTTCAAATCTTATGACCTGTTCCCGATCTATCCATATCTTCATACCTTTATCCTGCCCATCTAAAGCCTTATCACTGGCTTTTCATATCTTACATCCGTAAAACATCCATTTCTTCCGGCAACTGGCTTAATTCAACATGAAGCTCCTGTTTGGAATGCGGTGCAGATTCCTGCATCTCTCCCTCTGCATTATAAATCCCCAAAACCTTGGCCTTCAGATTTCTTCCATCCGGTTTCATAATCTCAATCGTATCATTTGTGCAGAATTTGTTTTTTTGTTCTAGGACAACTCTTCCCTTATCATCCACTCCCTGGACGATTCCAAGATATATTGCTTCTCTCTTATAGGTATTGCTGTCGTAAATCTGCTCTTCACTTCCCGGCTTTCCGAAGAAGAATCCTGTTGTAAATTCTCTGTAAGTACAGTTTCCGATCTGTTCCCTATACCAATTCATATTTTTCTGATATTCATCCGGGCTTTTTTTGAAATCATCTATTGCTTTTCGATAGGTTCTTGCTACAGTTGCAACGTAAAGGGCATTTTTCATACGTCCTTCTATTTTCAGACTATCAATTCCTGCCTCCAAAATTTCCGGTATATGCTCTATCATGCATAAATCCTTGGAATTGAAAATATATGTTCCTCTTTCATTTTCAAAAACCGGAAAATACTCACCCGGTCTTTCTTCTTCCATAAGAGAATATTTCCATCTGCAAGGATGGGTACAAGCTCCCTTATTTGCATCTCTACCTGTTAAAAAATTCGAAAGCAAACATCTTCCGGAATAAGAAATGCACATAGAGCCATGCACAAAACTTTCTATCTCCATATCCTCTGGAATTTTCTCCCTGAGTTCTCTGATTTCTCCCAACGAAAGTTCCCTTGCCGTTACAATTCTTTTTGCCTTTTGTCTGTACCAGAAAAGACAGGTACCGTAATTCGTATTATTTGCCTGAGTCGATATGTGACGCTCTATTTCCGGACATACCTCCATGGCAATATCGTAAACCCCTGGATCTGCAATAATGAGAGCATCCGGTTTTATCTCTCTTAACTTTGCGAAATACTCCCTTACTCCCTCCATATCATAATTGTGAGCAAGAATATTTGCCGTAACAAAGACCCTTTTTCCTCTGGCATGTGCAAACTGAATTCCCTCTGCCATCTCTTCCAATGAAAAATTTTTCGCCTTTGCCCGAAGACCGAATGCCTCTCCCCCGATATATACAGCATCTGCACCGTACCTGATTGCTACCTTCAGGACCTCCAAACTGCCTGCCGGAACAAGTAATTCCGTCTCTCTTCTTACACTCATCTATGATTCCTTTCAAGCTTTTTCGCTTTCGTCTTATTTTTCTTTCATTACACTAATTGTAATTCCATCTCCTAAAGGGATTATCGACGTTGTCAACTCTGCATCATGCTTTAATACATAGAGATACTCTCTCATCCTTTTATGAATAGTCCGATCTCTTCTTTCTACCAAAAATCTGGACTCGATAATGTCTCCATCCTGAAGCACATTGTCCGAAATCAAAACACTTCCCGGCTTCATAAGCCTCTTTACCTCAGGAAGGAAATTAATATACTGTCCCTTTGCAGCATCCATAAAAATAAGATCATAACTTTCTTCCAGTGTTTTTAGGACTTCTGCCGCATCACCTTCCAGAAGCTCTATTTCTTTTTCATATCCTGCTGCCGAAATATTTTTTTTTGCTTCGACAATACGCTTTTCATAGTTTTCTATTGTTGTAATCCTACATGGATTCGGTGCATATTCTGCCATAAGAATCGATGAAAACCCTACTGCTGTACCGACCTCCAAAATTCGTTCTGGTCTTTGAATTAACAGATATGTTTTCAGAAAGCTTTGCATTTCTCTCCGAATAACGGGTACTCCATCTTCCCTCGCCTTTCCATACAGTTTTTCCAAAAACTCCGTATGTGAAGTATCCATCGAATTAATAAATGTTACATAACGTTCATCAACTATCATTTTCTGCCTCGTCGTCTGTAGCACATATAGTTTCCAAAATCTCATCTACCGTCATATTTGAATTCAGAAGATAAGCCTTTGGTACGATCTGGTCATGATACTCCGACAGGCTTTCCTGTATTAAAAAAGCCTGCAGTGATTCATTTATAACACCTTTTTCAATTAAAAGCTTTCCTACATCCTCTACTGACATATCTGCTGTAATAAGAACGGCAATATCTTCTGCATTTTCATTTTGCTCCGGTTCATAAGAAGATACTTCATACCCAAGAGAATAAGCTGTTTTCGCCAGGAAAATCACTATGACCACAATCAAAACAGCAATCAGTACCTTTATTGCTGTATTGCTTCCACGGACAAGAAAACCATATCGGCCGTTGTATTCATCTTTTTCTTCCCCCGGCATATTCATATGCTTATACCTCCATAATAATCGGCAAAATCATCGGCTTTCTCTGCGTCTGCTTCCATACATAGGAGCCCAGACTATCACGAATCACATTCTTTATCTTAGACCAGTCAACGTTTTTTGACTTTAAGCAATTTTCAAGTGCGTCCTGTACCACGCCCTTTGCATTGCTCAAAAGATCCTCTGCCTCTTTTACGTAAACAAATCCCCTGGTAACAATCTCCGGTCCTGCAATAAGATGATTCTTTCCTTCAAGTGTAAGCGTTACAATGATAATTCCATTTTCAGAAAGAAGCTGCCTGTCTTTTAAAACGACATTTCCTACATCGCCCACACCAAGTCCATCTACCATGATTGGTCCAGCCTGCACCTTGTCTACAACCTTAGCTCTTTCTTCATTCAGTTCGAGTACATCCCCGGAATGAAGAATAAAGATATTGTCTGTCGGTATTCCTATGCTTTCCGCAATCTTCGCCTGCGCTGCCAGATGGTGATATTCACCATGAACCGGAATTGCATATTTCGGCTTTGTAAGGGCATAGATCAGCTTGATTTCTTCTTCCCTGGCATGTCCGGAAACATGGGTATCCTGAAAGATCACATCTGCTCCCTTTGCAGACAATTCATTGATTACTTTAAATACTGCCTTTTCATTTCCAGGGATTGGATTGGATGAAAGAACAATTACATCTCCTGCCTTAATCCGTACCTTTCTGTGCAAATCTCCTGCAATTCTGGAGAGAGCCGCCATAGATTCTCCCTGACTTCCGGTTGTTACAAGTACAATTTGATCATCCTTATAATTTTTCATCTGATCTATTTCGATCAGTGTGTTATCCGGAATATTTACATATCCGAGTTCCGTTGCAGTAGAAATGAAATTAACCATACTGCGGCCCTCTACAATAACCTTACGGTTAAACTTATATGCAGAATTAATCACCTGCTGTACTCTGTCTACATTCGATGCAAATGTCGATACAATAATGCGGGCATCTGTGTGCTCTGCAAAAATGTTGTCAAACGTTCTTCCAACCGTGGTTTCGGACATAGTAAACCCATTATGAGGCGCGTTTGTTGAATCACACATCAGTGCCAAAACACCTTTTTTCCCCAATTCAGCAAAACGCGGAAGATCGATCATATCTCCAAAAACTGGTGTATAATCCACCTTGAAATCTCCCGTATGAACAACAATTCCGGCCGGTGAATAAATTGCCAATGCAGCTGCATCCTGAATACTGTGATTTGTCTTTATAAATTCAATTCTGAATTTTCCTAATGTAATGGTCTGACCGAAACTTACCGTTTTTCTTCTCACGTTTCCGATCATGTTGTGCTCTTCCAGCTTATGTTCAATCAGGCCTATTGTAAGTTTTGTCGCATAAATCGGCGCATTGATTGCCTTTAAAACATAAGGGATTCCTCCTATATGATCTTCATGCCCATGTGTAATCACAAATCCCTTTACTTTTTTTATGTTTTCCTGCAAATATGTAATATCCGGTATTACCAGATCCACTCCCAGCATATCATCTTCCGGGAAGGCCAGTCCGCAGTCCACAACAATAATACTGTCTTCAAATTCAAAAGCAGTAATATTCATTCCGATGGCTTCCAATCCGCCAAGCGGAATAATTTTTAGTTTTCCTCTGTTTTGTTTTTTCAAAAGATAATTCCCTCCATAATCTAAAGAAGATTATCGGAGCAAATCTACGTCATCCATCATCTGGCCAAACAGGCCTGCTATGGCATCAAATTCCACATCGTCCTCTACCATAATATATTCTGCCTCTTCATCGTCCTCGGAAGATATATCTTTCAAAATATATGCATTTGCATCATCCTCTTCCGAATCAGAAACCAAAATATAGCTGACGCCATTTACTCTTGTTTCTTCTTCAATATAAAAAGTGATTTTCTCACCATTTTCCATTTCAAAAACAATGCTGTTTTCCATAAACACTATTCCCTTTTCTACTGTCCGGAATTGCTTCTTTTCAGTTCTCTGTCATTAAGATAATCCTGTAATATGAAAGCTGCTGCAATCTTGTCTACATATAGCTTTCTGTCCTGCATCCTGATTCCCGCTTCATCCATAAGCTCAATCGCCTCAACCGTAGTGAGTCTTTCGTCCCACATAATCACTTCAAGACCGGTACGCTTTTCCAGAATTTCCTTGAATTCCAAGGATTTCTGCGCCCGGTCGCCTTCATCTCTATTCATATGAAGCGGTAATCCAAGAACAATATACTCTGCATCATACTCTTTGATCAGCTCTTCTATTCTTGCCAGGGTCTGCCGAAGTTTCTTTTCCGACTTGCGCCGTACGATCTCCACCGGCTGTGCCGTCAAACCTAAAAGATCGCTGACAGCAACTCCAACGGTTTTGCTGCCATAATCCAAGCCCATTATTCTTCTCACCCTCTGTTACTCCCTCCAGGATTTATTTTTTATATACTCCGTAAGAAGTTCCTCAACAAGCTCATCTCTTTCTACTTTCATGATCATACTTCTTGCATTCTTATAGCTTGTAATATATGTAGGATCTCCGGACATGATATATCCCACAATCTGACTTACCGGGTTATATCCTTTTTCCTCCATTGCTGTATATACAAGCCCCAAAACGGTTTTTACAGACAATTCCGGTTCTGTTACAAAATCAAAAAATTGAGTACTGTTTATATCTGCCATTGTTTCCTCCTTCACCGTAGGTCTGTATTTCTATCTCTGTTTCTTCCGTACGAAACAATCCCACGCTATTTTAATATAAATATCTATATATTGCAAGTCTGCAAAGCTTCCGCTAAAATGCAGTCCTCCCCCAGAAGAGACAGTGCCTTTACTTCTATTATTTTATTGCGTAAATTTTCCGTACTCCTTACAGCCGCTTTTTCATATTGCTTGCTGTGTCCGATCCAGTATTTTTCACCACAAATTTCCTGTTCTTCTTCTATAAGAAGCTCCATTTTTTGTCCAATATTTTTTTCGAGAAATTCCCTATGAACTTTCTGATTCAATGCAATCAGTCTTGCCGCTCTTTCCTTTTTCTCAGCCTCTGTAAGCTGACCGGGCATCTCTGCTGCTTTCGTTCCCTTTCGCTTTGAATAGGGAAAAATATGTGTTTCGAAAAATCTTATTTTTTTTACGAAATCATAGGACTCCTGGAAATCCTCTTCACTTTCTCCCGGAAATCCTGTAATAACATCTGTCGTAATAGAAGGGTTTTCAAAATATTTTCGTAGTATCTGACATTTTTGTTCAAACTCTTCTGCGCTATATCTTCTGTTCATTGCTTTCAACGTTTTGCTGCAGCCACTTTGCAATGACAAATGAAAATGTGGGCAAAGCTTGGGAAGTGTACTCAGATTTTGTGCAAACTCCTCACTGATTATTCCCTGTTCCAAAGAGCCCAAGCGAATCCGTTCTATTCCATCTACCTTATGAATGGCCCTGATCAATTCCAAAAGTCCTGCTTCTTTTTTCAGGTCCCTTCCATAGGAGCTTAAATGTATTCCGCTTAAAACAATCTCTGCGCATCCGGATGCTGCCAGTTTTTCTGCCTCCGAAACGCACTCCTGCAGGCTTCTGCTTCTGACTCTGCCTCTTGCATACGGAATGATGCAGTAAGAGCAAAACTGATCGCAGCCATCCTGTACCTTCATAAAGCCACGGATATGCTCTCCCGGCTGATTCACGGAAAGCTGTTCGTAATTTCTTTCCCTTGAAAGATCCTCTACATACTCCTTCTTTTTTCTGTCCTTTGCATATTGATCAATAATGTCTCCCAGATCAATTTTTCTGTTGTTTCCGACAATGATATCTACTGCGGAATCTTCTTCCAAAGTTTTTGTATCGGTCTGCGCATAGCACCCCATGGCAATTACCAAAGCATCCTTGTTCATATTCTTCGCCTTATGCAGCATCTGCCTTGATTTCCGGTCTGCTATATTTGTAACAGAACATGTATTTATAATGTATATATCTGCTCCGGGAGCAAATGGTACTATATCATATCCTCTCTCACTCAGCATCTGAGCTGCTGCCTCCAACTCATAGGAATTTACCTTGCATCCCAGATTGTGTAAAGCCGCTTTTAACTTCGTCATACTGTTATCTTCCCCTTGACTTTCAATATTCATTTAAGTAAAATTATAAGTGTGATTTTGTATCACCACGGCAATAAAAACAAGGAGGCACATGGCAATGAAAACAATTAAGATCTCGCTGAACTCTATCGATAAGGTCAAATCTTTTGTAAATATGATCACTAAATTCGATTGTGATTTTGATCTTATTTCCGGCAGATATGTTATCGATGCAAAATCTATTATGGGTATCTTCAGTCTGGACCTTTCAAATCCCATCGATCTGAATATCCATGCAGATGGTAAGGATCTTGACGTTATTTGTAAGGTTCTTGCTCCGTATACGGTAGAATAATTCGAATAAACACTAACAGGTGGGAACCTTCGTTCCCGCCTGTTTTTTCTTTATTCACACACTTCTATTACTTCTGTACTTTCAATTGCTTTTTGATAAAGCTCTTCGACGATTCCCTCTAACTTCTTTTCGGAACTAATAATTTTCTTTAAACTTGGTTTTGTTACAGGATGCTTTGCTACAAAAATTGTACAGCAGTCCTCATAAGGGAGAACTGACGTTTCGTAGGTATCGATTTTTAATGAAATATCGATAATGTCCTGCTTGTCGAATGCGATCAATGGCCGAAATACAGGCATCTCGCAAACCTCATTTGTGCAAAAAAGGCTCTGCATTGTCTGACTTGCCACCTGTCCTATACTCTCGCCTGTAACCAGTCCCTGACATCCGCTTTCATTTGCGAAATGTTCTGCGATTTTCATCATATAACGTCTCATAATGATCGTCAGTTCATCATGCGGACAGTTATCGTAAATAGCAAGCTGAATGTCTGTAAAGTTTACAATATTAAGGCGGATCGGTCCGCAATATTTTGAAATCTTCTTGGCAAGCTCTACCACCTTATCCTTTGCACGCTCACTGGTGTAAGGCGGTGCATGGAAATAGGTAGCCTCCAGAACAACTCCCCTTTTGGAAACCATATATCCGGCTACCGGAGAATCAATTCCTCCTGACAAAAGCAGCATTGCTTTTCCGGCTGTCCCGACCGGCATTCCACCCGGTCCCGGGATAACCTTTGAATAAATATATATTTTGCTGCGCACCTCTACCGTAAGATATACTTCCGGCTGATGCACATCCACTTTCATATTTGGATATGCTTCCAGTATAACTGCACCAAGCTCTGTGTTAAGCTCCATGGAATCCAAAGGATAGCTTTTCTTAGATCTTCTGGCACAAACCTTAAAGGTTTTGTCTGCTGTCGGATACACTTCCTTTACGTAATCTGTTACAGCTTTCGCCAGATTTTCAAATCCGGTATCTTCTACAATAACCACCGGGCAAATTCCTGTAATGCCGAATACATGCTGCAGAGCTTCCACAGTTTCATCAAAATCATACTCACCTTCAACATTTACATAAATTCTTCCCATTTCCTTCGTTACAAGAAAATTTCCCTCTACCTTCTTCAACACTCTTTCAATTTGTCTTACAAGAGCATTTTCAAAAATATATCTGTTTTTTCCTTTGATTCCTATTTCTGCATATTTAATCAAAAAAGCCTGAAACATCTTTAATCCGCCTTTTCTTTTTAATGTCTGGTATATCTTCGAAGTGCCGGAAGATTTTCCTGCAGCACCTCGATTACCCTGTCTATTTCCTCCTCCTTGGACCGCTCACACAAACTAAAGCGCAATGCCGATTCCAAAGCTGCTTTCTCACACCCTATAGCCGAAAGAACTGCACTTGGTGCTCTTTTATGACTGGAGCAGGCACTTCCCGCCGAAACATAGATTTCCTTGTCCTCCAGAACATGAAGAAGCACCTCACTTCGAATTCCTAAAAAAGAAGCATTTACAATATGTGGTGCAGCATTTTTCTCCAAGGGACCATTTATCTGTACCTCATCCAAGCCTTTCAACCCAGTAATCAGCCTTTCACGAAGATTTTTCATATGCTCCGTATTGTCAGAAAAGTTATTATACATTATTTCCGCCGCTTGTGCCAGCCCTACAATTCCCGGAACATTGTCTGTACCGGAACGCATTCCGTTTTGCTGACCTCCGCCGTATATTAAAGGAAGGATTCTCGTTTTATCTGATATATACAAAAAGCCGGTTCCCTTCGGTGCATGGATCTTGTGGCCTGAGACAGACAGCATATCAATTCCAAGCTTTTTAGGAAAAATTTTAAGTTTTCCAAAAGCCTGTATCGCATCTACATGAAAAACCGTATTTTTATTTGCATTTTTTATAATTTTTGAAATTTCTTCTATTGGCTGTACAGAACCAACTTCATTGTTTACCATCATCACAGAAACCAAAATGGTTTCTTCATTGATTGCCTCGCGCAGGGCATTTGTATCAATTATTCCGTTTTTATCACAGCCGATCCGTATAATTTCAAACCCCTGATCTTCCAGAAATTTCATAGGTGAGGAAACGGAAGCATGCTCTATTTTAGAAGTAATAATCCTCTTTCCTCTTTTTTTGCTCGCCTGTGCGCATCCGATCAAGGCCCAGTTGTTGGACTCTGTCCCACCCGATGTGAAATAGATTTCTTTTTCCTGTACCTTTAATATACCGGCTATTTTTTTCGCACTTTCCTTTACCATGCGCTCAGCTTCTACCCCCTTCATATGCATCGAAGAAGGATTTCCGAACTCCTTACACATTATTTCTTTTACTGTTTCAGCGACCTCTTCATATACCCATGTAGTAGCCGCATGATCTAAATAGACTTCCATATCATTCCCCGTCCTGCTCCAATAAATACATCAATATTGCCAACACTGCAGGTCCTGCTGTTTCTGTCCGCAGAATTCGTTTTCCAAGACTTACAGTCTCCAGTCCTGCCTCCTTTGCTGCTTCTATCTCTTTTTCCTCAAAGCCGCCTTCCGGGCCGATTAGGAGTCCTACAGACTGACCACTCGCTATATTTTGAAAAAGTTCTCTGGTCTTTTTCATGCCTTCGGCTCTCTCATAGGGCACAAAGGCTACATCCTTTTCTTTCAACAGCTTTAAGGCTTCCTTAAAGGCTACTGGTTTTTCAACTGTCGGCTCTATCAGCCTTTTTGATTGCTTTGCAGCCGCCTGAGCAATTGCATTCCAGCGGCTCAGTTTATTGTCAATCTTTTTGGGATCATTCTTTGCAATGCATCTTGCTGATTCTACCGGAACAATAGAAAAAGCGCCTAATTCCACTGATTTTTGAATAATCAGCTCCATTTTTTCCTTTTTAGGAAGACATTGAAATAGTGTTATTTTGCACGGCAGCTCCTGTCCCGGTTTCTGAATGTCAATAATCTTTGCCCTTACGCCATTTTGAAGAAACTCCTCTATGTCGCAAGTGTATTCCCACTCATCTCCACAGCTTAAATAAATGGTCTCTCCTTTTTTCATTCGCAGGACATTTTTGATATGATGTGCATCCTTTCCTTCGATCAGAACACTGCCATCCTCTATTTGTGAAGCGTCAACGAAAAATCTATACATTCTATTCCCTCATTTTTTTGCTGTAATGGATACCCATTCTCCCTGAGCTGTTACCTCCAGGATCGAAAATCCGGCTTCCGTAAGAGCAGCTTTCACATCCTCTTCTTTTATGTCCAAAATTCCAGAGCAAATAAGAATGCCATCTTTTTTCAAATGTTTCCAAACCTGTGGGGCAAGCGGAATCAAAACGTCGGCTAAAATATTTGCAGTTGCCAGGTCATACTTTTCATAACCTGCTATCTCCTGTACCTGCGGATCATCAATAATATTTCCCAAAACAAGCTGAAAAGCCTCCTCTGGAATCTCATTTACTTCTTTGTTTTCTTTTACCGCATTGATCGTACACGGATCAAGGTCTGTGCCAAGTGCACTTTGTGCTCCAAGCTTAATGGCTACAATGCTGAGTATGCCGCTTCCTGTTCCAACGTCCAAAACTTTCATTCCAGATTTTACATGTTTTTTCAGCTGTCTGATACAAAGCTGAGTTGTTTCATGCATACCGGTACCAAAAGCCGTTCCGGGATCAATGTGCAGAATCATTTTGTCTTCATCGCCTGCCGGCACTTCCTCCCAGGAAGGAACAATCAGAATGTCATCCACATAAAAATGGTGAAAATATTCCTTCCAGTTATTGATCCAATCTTTATCTTCTGTTTGAGATTTGCTGATTTTCGCCTCTCCTATGTCCATAAACTGTTTCAATGCTTCCAGTTCTTCATTGGCAGCGGCAAGAATGGCATCATTATCTTCTTCCGGTTCCAGATAAAAATGAAGATATGCAATCTTGTCATCCTCACCAAAGCTTGGAGCGATATCCACAAACATCTGATCCATTTCTTCCTGTGTCAGAGGCTTCTTGTCTTCTATTTCTACTCCCTGAACACCAATTTCAGCCAAAGTGGCAATTACAATATCCTCTGCATCTTCATTGATTTTTAAGGTGTATTTATTCCATTTCATGTGGTTTTCCCCTGTCAGTCTTTTTCAAAGAATTTTTTCTTTTTCTTTTCCTTTACCGGCTTGCCGTTGCATGCATCTTCATAAGATTTCAACAGCTCCTTCGCCTCGTTGCTAAGCTTTGTCGGAACTTCTATTATAAGTGTTATATAAAGATCTCCCTTGCTTGCTGCACTTCTCACAGACGGCATACCCTTTCCTCTTAATCTTATTTTGGTATTGGTCTGAGTTCCTGCTTTTACATTGTACAGAACGTCTCCGTACGGAGTTTTTATCTGGATATCTCCGCCTAATACGGCTGTTGGGTATGAAATATATTGCAGCGCGTACAGGTCCATTCCGTCTCTTTCATATTCCTGTGTATCTGCAACATAAACCTCTACAAGAAGGTCTCCCCTTGGTCCACCGTTACTTCCTGGTTCACCTTTTTCACGAATGCGAATGCTCTGGCCATTGTCAATTCCGGCCGGAATGTCCACCTGTATCTTTTTCCGATTTGAAACAAATCCCGTGCCTCGGCAATCATGGCATTTTTCCTTTATATATTTTCCGCTTCCACCACATTGCGGACACGCATTCACCTGTCTGATCTGTCCAAATGGAGTGTTTGATGTCACAGCCACCTGACCTGTTCCATTACATTTCGGACAGGTTTCAGGACTTGTTCCCTCTTTTGCACCGCTTCCCTTGCAGCTTGGACAGCTGTCTTTTATGGCAAGCTCCAGTTCCTTAGAACATCCTGTAACTGCTTCTTCAAAGCTTATATGTACCCTTGCTCTTAAATTTGCACCCTTGCTTGGTGCATTTGGATTTCTTCTTGAGGAAGATCTTCCTCCGAAAAAGTCGCCAAAAAGATCACTAAAAATATCTCCGGAAAAGTCGAAGCCGCCAAAGCCGCCAAAACCGCCTGCATTTCCTGCTCCTCCGTTTTCAAAGGCTGCATGACCGTATTGATCATACATTTTTCTCTTTTCGGCATCACTTAATATAGAATAAGCTTCTGTAGCCTCCTTAAATTTTGCCTCTGCTTCCTTATCTCCCGGATTCATATCCGGATGGTATTTTTTCGCCAGCTTACGATAGGCCTTTTTTAAGGTTGCTTCATCTGCATTTTTTTCAACTCCAAGTACCTCATAATAGTCTCTCTTCTGCTCCGCCACCGTCTCTTCTTCCTCCGTATATCGCCATAAGGGACTGCCGCTTCCTGCGACAGTCCCTCGGCTTATCTTATATCAATTATTTTATTTCTTCAAGCCCTTATTAAAGCTCTTTGTAATCAGCATCTACAACATCATCGTTTGAGGAATCTGTATTTCCTGTGTTGCCTGCTGCACCTGCAGCGTCTGCCTGTGCTCCACCGGCCTGCTGCATATTTTCATACATCTTTGTGAAAAGAGACTGTGCACTCTGCATAAGCTTTTCTTTTCCGCTCTTAATCTCATCTAACTGAGCATCTGTCATATCATCTACAGGAGCTTTCGAAAGGCTTTCCTTCAATGCATTCAAATCTGCCTCAACCTTTGCCTTCTCATCTGCTGAAATCTTATCACCGGTTTCCTCCAGTGCTTTCTCAACCTGGAATACCATAGAATCAGCTTCATTACGGGCATCGATTGCTTCTTTTTTCTTCTTATCCTGTGCCTCAAATTCAGCAGCTTCTTTTACAGCCTTATCGATTTCAGCATCTGTCATATTTGAGCCTGCTGTAATTGTAATATGCTGCTCTTTTCCAGTTCCAAGATCTTTTGCTGATACATTTACAATACCGTTTGCATCGATGTCAAATGTAACTTCAATCTGCGGAACTCCACGTCTTGCTGGCGGGATTCCATCCAGACGGAACTGTCCAAGTGATTTATTGTCCTTTGCAAACTGACGCTCGCCCTGTACAACATTAATGTCAACTGCTGTCTGATTATCTGCTGCAGTTGAGAAGATCTGACTCTTCTTTGTCGGAATTGTTGTATTTCTCTCGATCAAATGTGTAGCCACGCCACCCATTGTTTCAATGGAAAGTGTAAGTGGTGTTACATCCAGAAGAAGGATATCTCCTGCACCTGCATCTCCTGCAAGCTTACCACCCTGTACTGCTGCACCAAGAGCAACACACTCATCCGGGTTCAGAGTTTTGCTTGGCTCATGTCCTGTCAACTGCTTTACCTTGTCCTGTACAGCCGGAATACGTGTAGAACCACCAACCAAAAGAACCTTGCTCAAATCAGAAGCTGTCAGTCCTGCATCATTCAATGCTTTTGTAACAGGCTCTACTGTCTTTTCAACCAGATCATGAGTCAACTCGTCGAATTTTGCCTTGGTCAGGTTCATGTCAAAGTGTTTCGGTCCTTCATTTGTAGCTGTAATGAACGGAAGGTTGATATTTGTTGTACTTGCACTGGAAAGCTCTTTCTTTGCCTTCTCTGCAGCTTCTTTGATTCGCTGCATTGCCATCTTATCACCGGAAAGGTCAATTCCTTCTGCTTTCTTGAATTCACTTACCATATAATCTACGATTTTCTGGTCGAAGTCATCTCCACCGAGTCTGTTATTTCCGGCTGTAGCAAGTACTTCAATAACACCGTCTCCAATCTCAATAATGGAAACATCGAAGGTACCGCCACCAAGATCGTATACCATGATCTTCTGTTCATTTTCATTGTCAAGTCCATAAGCCAATGCTGCTGCTGTAGGCTCATTGATAATACGTTTTACTTCAAGTCCTGCAATTCTTCCTGCATCCTTTGTTGCCTGACGCTGAGAGTCATTGAAGTATGCCGGTACAGTAATTACTGCTTCTGATACTTTTTCTCCAAGATAATTCTCTGCATCACTTTTCAGCTTCTGCAGGATCATTGCGGAAATTTCCTGTGGAGAATAATTTTTTCCATCAATTCCTACTTTATAATCTGTTCCCATCTCTCTTTTAATGGATGCGATTGTTTTGTCTGCATTTGTTACTGCCTGACGTTTTGCAGGCTCTCCTACCAGACGCTCTCCTGTCTTTGTAAATGCTACAACTGACGGTGTCGTTCTGCTTCCCTCTGCATTTGTTATAACGGTTGGTTTTCCACCTTCCATAACGGCTACGCAACTATTTGTGGTACCCAGGTCAATTCCTATAATCTTACTCATTTTATTTTCCTCCTATATACACTTTCTCGTATTTCTATTTTAATTTGCAACCTTTACCATGCTGTGTCTTACGACCTGATCTTTAAATTTGTATCCCTTCTGGAACTCCTCAGCTACTACATTCTCTCCCAATGATTCATCTTCTATATGCATTACTGCGTTGTGAAGATTCGGATCAAATGCTTCCCCGACTGCTTCAATCGGTGTAACCCCCAAGTCTGTCAGCATAGTAGACAGCTGCTTATATATTTTGTTCATCCCATCTGCAAAAGGATCTTCAAGATTTGCATTTGCCAATCCTCTTTCAAAATTGTCTACGATGGGAAGAAGTTTCTCCACTACATCTTTCGCTCCTACAATATAGTTGGCAGCCTTTTCCTTTTCTGTTCTTTTTCTGTAATTGTCAAACTCTGCCATCTGTCTTGTAAGTTTGTCTGTTAGTTCTTCGATTTTTTCATCTTTTTTATCTTTTTTGTCTTTTTTACGACCAAAGACTTTTTTTTCTTTTTTCTCCTCCTTCACGGTTTCCTCTGCTTCCGGAGAAGTTTCTGTTTCTTCCAAGTTTTCCTGTCCGTCTGTATTTTCTGCTTCCTGCGGACATTCCTCCTTGGGAACTTCATTCTCTATCTTTTCTTCTTTTACTTCAGACATATTTTATCTCCCTTTTTATCTATACTATATGCTAACTTTTTTCCTTGAAAATGCTATCCAGCTTTGTCTGTAATGTTTTTAGGTTATCTACAACATTTTCATAATCCATTCGCTTCGGTCCGACAATACCGATTGTTCCACGCATTCCCTTTCCTAGATCATACGTTGCTGTAACAACTGAGCAATCCTGCATATTGCTCATCGGACTTTCTCCGCCGATGTATACCTGTATTCCGTTTTCTGAATTTTTCGTACCATCTGCTGCATTATCCAAAAGCATCTCTGCCAGCTCACGTTTATCTTCAAATATTGAAATCAGCTCACTGGCCTTTGCAGAATCCGAAAGCTCCGGATAACGGAAAATATTGTTTGCTCCGCTGGTGTAAACCGGCATTTCCTCCCGATCCACATGTATCGCATCTGCCACTGCATCTACTACGGAACTAATCACTTCACTGTGAATACCAGCCTGCTGCTTCATCTGTGTGATCATGTCCAGATTGATCTCTTCTATTGTCTTTCCATTCATTTGTGTATTCAGCAGGAGGTTCAGCTTCAAGATGCTTTCATCGTCCACTGGTTCAGAAACGTTGATTACTTTGTTCTTTACCATATTGCCTTCTGCTACAATCACTGCCAAGAGTTGAGACTCGCTCAGCCTTGTAAGTTGTATAAACTTTAATCTAGTTTGATGATAAAGGGGACCCGTTATCATCGTTGCGTAATTCGTATTGCTAGCCAGTACCTTCACAACCTGCTTCAGCATTTTTTCCAGTTTGTCCGTTTTCTGGATCATCATTTCCTTCATATCTGCAACTTCCTGATTTTTCGATTTAATCAGTTCGTCAACATAAAGTCTGTAGCCTTTATCTGAAGGAATACGACCTGCGGAAGTATGGGGCTGTAAAATGTAACCCATTTCTTCCAGATCCGACATTTCATTTCTTATGGTCGCTGAGCTTAAATTTAAATCTGTATATTTCGAAATTGTTCTGGAACCTACCGGCTCACCGGTTTCAAGGTATGTTTGAATAATTGCTGTCAGAATCGTTCTTTTTCTTCCGTCAAGTTCCATACGACAATCTCCTTCTTTTAATTATTAGCACTCAACTTTCCGGAGTGCTAATCGCTGTATATAATGTAGCACTGGCACTCTGTTTTGTCAACTGCTAATAAAAAACTTTTCAAATCTTAATTCAAACTACCAAAAAAGCTCTGCCTTTTGTAAAGACAGAGCTCTTATGGACTATATGATGTCTTTTTTGTATTTTTCTGCGAACTGTTTCATTTCAGCTGCATTACTGTATACCGCCTGTGTAATCTTGGCTCCTCCTAAGATTCTGGCAATCTCCTTTATTTCTTCTTCCTTTGTAAGCCTTCTGACTTGTGTTACAGTGGTATTTTCCGAAAACTTTTTTTCTATTATATAATGTGTGTCTGCCATTGCAGCAATCTGGGCAAGATGTGTAACACACAAAATCTGATGTCCAATCGATATGGAAGCCATTTTTTCAGAAACCTTTTGCGCTGTTCTTCCACTAATTCCTGTATCAATTTCATCAAAAATAAGCGTTTGCGTGTTTTTTTCATCTGCCAAAATATTTCGTATTGCTAACATAATTCTGGAAAGTTCTCCACCTGACGCAACTTTTTCCAATGCCCGAAGCGGCTCTCCTGGATTGGTAGAAATATAAATTTCTATCTCATCAAATCCATTTCTTTTATATGTAGAAGTTCGCTTAAATTCAATGTCGATCAATGCCTGAGCAAAATTAAGCTCCTCCAATTGTCTTTGTATCGCAAAAGAAAATTCCTTCGCTGTTTTTTTTCTTATATTTGACAACTCTTCACAGCTTTTTTCCAGTACTTGCATTGCGCTGTTTCGCTCTTTTTCTGCCTTTTCCCTTTCCAATTCATAATTTTCCAAAAAAGCCAGACGTTCCTCTGCTTTTTCCTTATAAGAGCGAATTTTTTCCAAGGAATTTCCGTATTTCGCCTGAATGTGATGAATTTTATCTAATCTTTCCTCCAATTCCATAAACTCCTGCTCGGAAAAATTAAATTCATCCAGATAATCTGCCGCCTGTCTGTTTACATCCTCCAAAATTGATTCGATATCTGAAAGGGAATCTTCTATTTCTTTTAAATTTACATCCAATCCGGATACCTGGGAAATTTCCTGCAAAGCTCTTCCGATCAAATCTCCTGCACCATGTTCATATCCTGTATTTTCATGCGTTTTCTGCAGGGCGTCCAAAATTTTCCCGGATTCCTTCATTCTTTTGTATTTCTGCTCTAATTGTTCTTCCTCTCCATCCGCCAAAGCTGCATCTTCTATTTCTTTTACTTCATAGGAAAGCATAGAAATTTCCCGAAGTCTGGCTTCCTCATCCAAAGAATACTCTTCTATTCTTTTTTGTGCCTTTTTATAAATTTCGTAATCTGAAGAAACCTTTTCTACATGCTTTTTGATTTCTTCTTTTCCGAATTCATCCAGCATTTCCAGCTGTTTCTCATTTTTCAGTAAAACCTGATTTTCTCTTTGTCCATGGATTGTAATTAATTCCTGGGCAATCTGTCGCAGAGTAGATGTCGTACAGCTTTCCCCATTTACCCTTGCACTGCTGCGACCTCCCTGAATTTTCCGACTGATAATAATCTGTCCATCTTCCGGAGGATATCCTATTTTTTCTAAATTTTCTGCAGCATCCTCTTCTACATCAAAAACCAATTCAACCAGTGCATTTTCCGCTCCCTTTCGAAGCATTGCCTGGGAAAACTTTCCGCCTAAAGCCAAATCAACGGACCCCAGCAACAAAGATTTGCCGGCGCCCGTTTCACCTGTAATTACATTTAACCCCTTTTCAAAAGAAATGTCTATTTCTTCTATAAGGGCCATATTTTTCACATGAAGATTGCTTAACATTCCTGCCTCCTCAAAATACTCCTGTTATTTTTTGAAGCCTTTCTAATACTTTTTCTGCTGCCTCAACCGTTTTAATTGCAAGAAATATTGTATTGTCTCCTGCAATGCATCCTACAACATCCGGCCAGTCAAGCTCATCCAAAGCTGCCGCTGATGCCATAGCCATCCCCGATTCTGTTTTTATCACAAGCAAATTTCCGGCAATTTCCATGGAAATCACAGCATCCTTAAAAGTCCGCAGATATTTTCCTTCTGCGTCTGCCTCTTGTTTCTGAACTGCTGCATATTTCACCTTGCCATGCTCGGAAGCCACCTTCGTCAGCTTCAATTCCCTTATATCTCTGGATATTGTCGCCTGCGTAGCAGAGAAACCGCTTTCATTGAGCTTTAAAGCCAATTCTTCCTGGGTTTCAATGTCGTATTTGCTTATTAACTTTAATATTTCTGCATGTCTGGCAATTTTCATATTGTCCTCATTTTCTGTCAGTTCATTTTCTGACTCAGTACATCCATAAAGCTGCTTTCGTAAACCTTCAGCATTTTTACATCGATGGGAGAACGTGTGATTTTTATCTGATCTCCGCTTTTCATACATGCTACCTGGTTGCCGTCGAACATCAAGGCCGCCTCATACTCATATCCGTACTTATTTCTGCAAAGCTCAATTCCTATTGTGTTCTCCGCAGGAACAATAACACTTCTGTTGATCATGCTATGTGGAGCAAGAGGGGTTAAAAGAAATACAGCAGCCTGAGGTGCAACAATCGGTCCCCCTGCAGAAAGGGAATATCCAGTCGATCCTGTTGGCGAAGATACAATCATTGCATCTGCAAAATAGGAATTTAAAAGATTTCCGTCTATGTAATTATTTACGTTGATCATACTTTGACCGGCCATTTTATGAATTACAATATCGTTCAGTGCCAAATCTGAAAAGAGTTCCTTGTTTTCCCGGTAAAGCGTTCCCTTCAGCATCATCCTGCGCTCTATCTTATAATCATCCTGAATCAATGCCTCCAGAGCTTCAAACATATTCGCTTTACTGATTTCTGCCAGATAACCAAGTGTTCCAAGGTTGATGCCAATCATAGGAATTTGCCTGCGAAACGTATCTCTTGCCACCTGAAGAAGTGTCCCATCTCCGCCCAGTACAATGAGTCCCTCTGTATCTTCCGGAATACGCTTTGGATTGATATGCCGGAATGGTTCTCCCGGATTAATAACACCTTCTTTTGTATGTGCATAACTGCATTTTTTTCCACGTACACACAAATATTCCGTAAGCTGCTTCGATACGGCTAAATCCGGATCTTTGATAGAATTTGCTATTATAAAAAAATTATTCATAAATTTTTCTTACACCATTTCCTTATTTTTTATCCAGATTTTCATGAGACGCTTCTACTGTATTTTTTATTCGCTCCAGCCACTCAATTTTCTCTGACTCATCCACACCCGGATTTTTTTCTGGTCTTTTCTGAAGATGAATCAAATATTCAATATTACCCTCCGGTCCCTTCACCGGTGAAAAGTCCAGACCATTAGGCCAAAATCCGACTTCAGATGCAAATTCATAAACCTTTTGAATAACCTCTTCATGCACCTTTGGATCTCTTACTACTCCCTTTTTTCCTACCTTTTCTCTTCCTGCCTCGAACTGAGGTTTAATGAGTGCTACACAGTCTCCGCCTTCATCCTCCAACAGTTCATAGACCACCGGCAGTACTTTAGTTAGAGAAATAAATGAAACATCAATCGATACAAAAGAAGGCCTCTCCTCTATATCTTTCCTTTCCAGATAACGTATATTGGTTTTTTCCATACAGACAACTCTTGGATCATTGCGAAGCTTCCAATCTAATTGGCCGTATCCTACATCTACAGAATATACTTTTTTTGCCCCATTTTGCAGCATGCAGTCTGTAAATCCGCCTGTAGAAGCCCCTACGTCCATGGAAACTTTTTCTTTCAGATTCAGATCGTTGAATACTTTCATTGCTTTTTCCAGCTTTAAGCCTCCACGACTGACATATGGAATTGGTTTTCCCTTCAGGGTAATCTCTGCCTCCTCCGGAAAAGTAGATCCTGCCTTGTCCTCTCTTTGTCCGTCAACTAGCACCATTCCTGCCATGATCATGGCCTTTGCTTTTTCTCTGGACTGAGCCAGTCCTTTTTTTACCAGTATTACATCCAATCGCTCTTTCATAATTTATTTTGCCATTATCTCCAGTATTTTTTCATACAGGGACTTTGCATCTAATCCCACGTATTTTTTCTGAGTTTCTACCTTTCCATGCGATACAAAACAGTCCTCAATTGCCGCAATATATACCCTGCTTTTTAATCCAAGACGATTTACACTTTCCAAAACCCGAGATCCAAATCCTCCGCTTTTTACATTTTCCTCCATCGTAACAAACAGATCATGATCTGCTGACAAGAACGTTAATAGTGTTTCGTCCAGTGGTTTCACAAATCGCATATTTACTACTGTTACGGATTCGCCCTTCTTTTCAAGCATTTCTGCAAGTTCCATGGCGGTTTTTACCATGCTGCCAACCGCCAAAAGAGCTACCCTGCTGCCTTTTTTCAGTACCTCTCCTTTTCCAAGTTCAATTTTCTCATGAAACTCTTCAAATTCAGTGCATGCTTCTCCTCTTGCATAGCGTACTGCTACAGGTCCCTCCAGCTGCACTGCAAACTCCAGCATGTCTTTCAGCTCTTTTCCGTTCTTCGGTGCCATTACTGTCATTCCGGGCATCATGGATAAATAGCTGAAATCAAAACACCCCTGGTGTGATTTTCCATCTTCTCCGACCAGTCCTGCCCGATCTATTGCTAATACAACATGCACTTTTTGCATGCAAATATCCATTAAAATCTGATCAAAAGCTCTTTGTAAAAAGGAAGAATATATCATAGCAATCGGTACAATGCCGCCAAGTGCTAATGCTGCACAGAAGGTGATTGCATGTTCCTCTGCAATGCCAACATCAAAAAAGCGTTCTGGAAAACGTCTGGCAAATTCTGCAAGCCCGGTTCCCTCTTTCATTGCGGCAGTAACTGCTGCGATTTTTTTATTGTTTTCTGCCAGAGAACATACCGTTTCCGCTGCAATTGCAGTATAACTTTTTCCGGATTTCTTTAAGGGAAGTCCGGTTCTTATATCAAAGGGAGCTGTTCCATGAAATCTTGACTGATCCTTTCGAGCCGGAATATAGCCTCTGCCCTTTTCTGTTATTACATGAACGATTACAGGACCTGACACTCTTTTTGCATCTCGAAGTGTTTTCATCATCTGCTTGATATTGTGTCCATCAATTGGTCCCAAATAGGTGATTCCCATATTTTCAAACAGCATTCCAGGTATAAAAAACTGTTTCAAACTACTTTTTGTTCTTTTAATTCGGGTAACAAGCGGATCTCCAAGCACCGGAATTGTTTTTATTGCATTACTGATTCCATCCTTCAGTTCTTTGTAGTGACTGGAGGTACGTATTTCGTTCAGGTAATCTGCCATCCCGCCAACATTTCTGGATATAGACATTTCGTTATCATTTAAAACGATAACAAAATTTTTCTTCAAAAGAGCCGCATTATTCAAAGCTTCAAAAGCCATTCCACCAGTCAGAGCCCCATCACCGATAACAGAGACAACATCATAGTCCTCACCGCTTATCTCTCGTGCCCAGACATATCCAAGTCCTGCCGATATAGATGTAGAACTATGTCCCGTATCAAAGCTGTCGCAATTGCTTTCGCTTCTCCTTGGAAATCCACTAATTCCCCCTTCCTGGCGAAGCTTTGCAAATTGTTCACGCCTTCCGCTTAAGATTTTGTGTGTATATGCCTGATGCCCCACATCCCATATAATCTTGTCTTTGGGGAGATCATAAACCC
>CAVFRH010000102.1:0-63157 GCA_963624695.1 bacterium | reverse complement strand
CTGATAAGGCTGAACATAGGCTGCATCTTTTTCAGTAAGTATACAGTCCCACTCTTCTAAAACCCATCCATGTTTTATTACATGGACACCATAAATGTTTGCAATGAGTTAATTCATAATATGTATATTTATCTATTTTCTTTTTATGGTTTGTTTGTAACCACAAAATTCACATTTTAGTACAAACATTAGTAACTGCTCCTTTTACATATATTATATATTCATTCTATGTTAAATCAAGTAAAAGAAAAGTGGCTTTCATCCTCGCAGCAAGCTACGGGGTTTTCGACACTAATTTATAACAAGACAGAAGAAAAGGTGTCTATGAAAGGATGCCTTTCTGTGCGTTTAAAAGTTTATTTTTTTTACAGATGTCCTATGGTAAAATGAAAAAAAAAAGTATCGGGGGAAGAAAATGAAAAAAAGATTGTTGAGCGGAAAAAGAATGGTTTCTGCAGGCTTAATTTTCAGCCTGTTTTTTATCGAAATGTCTATTTTTCCGGCATGTGAAGCACAGGCAGCCGGAAAAACAGATTCTTATACGATTGCCAGTATAAATGATATGCCGGCTTATGCAGGAAGCAGTTTTATTACGGTAGATGAAAATGAGCCTTCTTTTTCAAAGGATGTAATGAATACAGAAAGCTTTGAAAACTACAGTAATCTGGATTCTTTAGGCCGCTGTCAGAGTGCCTTTGCAAATCTTTGTCAGGATCTGATGCCCACTCAGGAAAGGGGAGCAATCGGTCAGGTGAAGCCATCCGGCTGGCATACCGTAAAATACAATGACATTATCGATGGAAATTATCTTTATAACCGCTGTCACCTGATCGGTTATCAGCTGGCAGGAGAAAATGCCAATACCAAAAATCTCATTACGGGAACAAGGTGGCTGAATGTAGAAGGGATGCTTCCTTTTGAAAATGCAGTAGCAGATTATATAAAGGAAAGCGACAACCATGTTCTCTATCGTGTTACTCCGATTTTTGAAGGGGATAATCTGGTGGCTTCCGGAGTTGAGATGGAAGCAGAGTCTGTAGAGGATCAGGGAAAGGCAATCAGCTTTCATGTTTATGTTTACAACATTCAGCCTGGAATTACCATTAATTATGCAGACGGGACCAGCAGTCAGGATTCGGATTATAAGCAGGAGATTGAGCTTGCGGAAAAAAATCAGGAGATTTTGGAAGACAATATTGACACAATCGTTACGGGACAGACAAAAGTAGTTTCTGATATAAGCGGTATTTCCGTGCAGAACAATGCAGGCTCAGCCTCAGAAAAGACCACAGCTGCCAGCACAGAAGAAAAACAGACAGCGGCACAAAGTGAGTCGGTAAGTCAGCATTATATTTTAAACACTAACACGAAGAAATTTCATGTTCAGGGATGTAAATCTGCAAAAAAAATATCATCTAAAAATGCACAGGAATACGACGGAAGCAGACAGGAGCTGATCGACATGGGTTATGAGCCGTGTAAAAACTGTAATCCATAAGAATGTGAGAAATATTTACTCATTTTCGCAGGAAAGTATTGCAAATTGTGAAAAAAAAAGACTATAATTCATTTGAATGAGTAATAAAGGAAAGGGCGGACGATTCTTTTCCTAGTAGGTTTCTTATTTTAAAACAGAGAAACAATTTCACTGCGAAAGGAGAATAAATATGAGCGGGGGAATTCAAAACCAAAGAAAGATAATATGTTTTATTTTGACGGCTCTGATGGCATTTGTGCTGATCCTTACCCTTGTGTCGGTTAATGTATTGGCAGCAACGGTAAGTGACGGAAACGGAACCCATGATTCGAATGGCTATGAGGTTCACAGCGGAACGTTTGATTGGAAAGATCTGATCGTTAATGTTAATGGAGAAACCGGGAAGGTTGAAAATTTATCCGTCAAGTCGTGGTATACCTATTCAGATCCGGCGTGCCTTTATGGCAGAGGATATGGTGCACTTTTCATAGAAAAGGGAAAAGACAATGTTACAGATGGAAATGAATGCACGTTTCTAACAACTGAAGAAGGCGAAGCATTGTTTGCTAAGGGTATTGTTGTAAAACAAGGAAACTACCCATATAGGGATTATGAGTGGACGACTTATACGGTTGATGATAGTGAAGCATTGCAGTCATTGGACATTAACAAGGATTATAGAATCTGGATATGGACCGAGTCGGGTAAATACGTGATGGAATCCTGTATGGGAACTATGACAAGAGTTAAGCTTAACTATTATTTGAAAAAAGATGGTGAAACAGATTATACTTATAAAAAATCAGTCCAGACCATGAGCATTATAGGTGCACAATTTGATGCGAATAGTGCATCGTATGAGGGTGCAACCCTTGATGCGGCAAGAACAGGCACACTGGCAGTAACTACTGCTAAAGATCAGGAATATGACTTATATTTCAGTGCGAATGCTGATTTTGTAGATGAGTTTGATTCCTCAGATATCATTAAAAATGAATACACAGGTACATTTGATGGCCAGAGTCATGAGGTTTCTGTATCTACAACCGTGGAAGGTGCAACCGTAACATATTGCGATACACAGGACGGAACATACAGAACTGAGCCATACTTATTTAAGGATGCCGGAGAGCATACGGTTTATTATCGCGTATCAAAAGAAGGATATAGCGACGTAACCGGAACACTTACAGCAAATATTGAAAAAAAGTCTCTGGAGGTGCCTACTTTTAAGAGCAGTACAAATACAGGGGTGGTTTTAAATCCAGTGACAGTAAATGGCGCTACAGCAAAGTATGCTGTCAGTACAACTCAGACGGCTCCGGAAGATGAGAATGCATGGCAGGCAGATACAACATTTAATGGTCTTACTGGCGGAACAACGTATTACTTCTTCGTTAAATGCGATGACAGCAACTATAAGACAAGTGAGCCTTTGGCAGTGACAATAGTTGAAGATACAGAGGCAGTGGCAGGATTGACAGATATTACTGTAACTGCAAGGAACGGATATGAATACAGCATCGATGGCGGTTTAAACTGGGTATCAGACGATGACAATGATGGAACCGTTGTTTTCAGTGATCTGGACAGCTATGCAGATTACACGATTATGGCAAGAATCGCTGCAACAGGTACAAGTCTTGCATCTGAGGCAAAGTCACTTGATGTAAAGACGCTTTGCAGTCATGATTACAGTGCAGCAACCTGTATTGACAAGGAAATATGCAAGATTTGCGGAGAAAAAAGCGGAGAGATTGATGCAAACAATCACACTGCATTGACTCACGTGAAGGCAAAAGCAGCAACAAAGACAAGTGAAGGAAATATTGAGTATTGGCACTGCGATGGATGCGATAAGTATTTTAGCGATGCAAAAGCAACAAAAGAAATTAAAAAATCTGATGTAAAAACAGAAAAGCTGGAAACAGTGAAAAAGACAGAAAAAACAGAAAAGACCAGTACAACAAAGGCAGCACAGAACAGTACAACAAAAACAAGCAGCAACGGAAAAACACAAACCGGTGACAGCAACAATATGGTACTTTGGCTTGTTTGCCTTCTTGCAGGAGTAGCAGTAATTACAGCAGTAATTATTGTAAGAAAAAAACACAATAAATAAAAGATGGTTTTAAGAAAAGGCGGCTCGGATCAGCCGCCTTTTTGCTGTGCATTTTCTATTACAAAGCAAGGATTTTTCTTATTTTTTCTGCCAGAGCCTTCGCTAATTTTTTATGCTCTGCTTCATCCATATGAACAGAGTCTTTGGGAGAGGGAGAGGCAAAATCAGAAGCAGCTAAAAATTCACAGCCGTGTTTTTTTGCCAGAGCAGCATATATTTCAGGAAGCTGTTTGCTGACATCTCTTCCTCTTTCTGTAAAGCCTCCATACATATAAGAAGTTTCCAGATTTTCTCCAAGAAAGACAGGAGAAACAAGGAGAATTTTTGGCATAGTCCAGCCTTCGTACAGGAAGGGATTACGAAGGGTCTTTAAAAATTCATCCATAGCGAGGGAAGCACTGTCCGGACAGGGTGCAAAAATCTCTTTCATATCATTACTGCCCAGCATAACTACGATCAGGTCCAAAGGAAGGTGAGAGAGAAGGCAGGGAGTCAGATAGCTTCTGCCTTCACAGTAAGGCCAGGCAGGGTCCTTGTATATGGTTGTTCTTCCGCAAAGACCTTCTTCTATAATTTCACATTGATCTTCGCCCAGAAGCTTTTGCAAAAGCTTCGTCCAGCGAATGTCTTCACCAAAACGGGTGGGAATCGGTTCGTCTTCTGAAAGGTAAGGAGACCAGGCAGGATTTGCACCGTAGGTATTTGAATCTCCATAACAAAGAATTCGTTTCATATCGTCCTCCAAAAAGAATGAAATTTCGATTGTTTCCAGCACATCATAAACGGGAAATTTTTTTAAAGCAAGAGCAGAAAAAAGTAAATTGTATAAAATCGATAAAAATAGAAAAGATTCAAATAGAAATCTTGGCTATAAAGATAAAAAGACGGAAAATACAATTTACCCATTGACTTGGTAGGCAATTAGTGGCAGAATACATGGTAAATCAATTGCCTACCAAAACAGTAGGCAGAAGGAGAAGACTATGAAAAAAAATCGAATCGGCATTGCTGCAATTTCAGCATCCCTCCTCTTTCTGATCATAGGAGGACAGTACACGGCAGCCGGATTAAATAAAAGCAGCCAGGAGGCAAGCGTAACCTACACGATAGGCTATCTTCCCATAACTCATGCACTTCCGATTTTTGAGGAAAAGGAGTTGTTGGAGGCAGAAAATTCAGGAATCAAGATAGAATTGCAGAAATTCAGTTCCTGGACAGATCTGACCGATGCCCTTCATGCAGGAAAGATAGACGGAGCGTCTGAACTGATTGAGCTTGCCATGAGTGCAAAGTCAAAAGGCGTAGATCTGAAGGCTGTGGCCCTTGGGCATCGGGATGGAAACATTATCGTAACAAATGACAGCATTAAAAGTGCAGCTGACATGAAGGGAAAAACCTTTGCCATTCCTTCTACCCAGTCTTCCCACTACATTCTTTTGATCGAAGAGCTTGCAAAAGCAGGACTTAGCCTGGATGACATAGAAGTTACCCAGCTGGCTCCATCGGAAATGCCCTCTTCCCTGGCCAGTGGAGCAATTGATGGTTACTGCGTAGCGGAGCCCTTTGGAGCACAGGCAGTGACACAGGGATTTGGAAATATTCTGGAACGCTCAGAGGATCTGTGGTCTGATTCGGTATGCTGCGCTTTTGTTTTTCGAACAGATGTAATTGAGAAGGATCCGCAGGCCTTCGAACAGCTCCTAGATGGCTACAATAGGGCAGGAGAAAAGCTGGAGGACAAATCAGAGGCTTTAAGCATTGCACAGGAGTATTTGGGACAGGATGAGGAAACATTGAAGACCTCTTTGGAGTGGATCAGCTACAGTGATTTGACTATTACAAAGGAAGCATATGACGAGCTTTACGAAAAGGTTTCAGAAAACAGTATGATGGAAAATGTTCCAAGCTATGAGGATTTTGTATATCAGGGAGAGGAGTAAGAGAAGATGAAGCATATAAAAAACGGACTGATAACCTTTATCGGGGTAATCTTGATCTGGCAGCTGATCATTCGCCTTGGCAATATTAACTCTGCTCTTTTTCCGTCTCCGCTGGGAGTGTGGGAGGCATTTATAGAGCTTGTAACAAAGGGACTGACCGGAAGTACATCGAATCTTCCTTTGATTTCCCATATCAGCATCAGCTTGATTCGATTCTTTGCAGGCTATGCGATTGCAGTGGTATGTGGAATTGCTTTGGGACTGATACTTGGAAGCTTTCCGACAGCCTTTTCCTTTGCGAATCCCCTGATCCAGCTGATCCGCCCGGTAGCACCGGTTGCCTGGATGCCCTTTATCGTATTGTGGTTTGGCATAGGAAATGTTCCGGCAATCGTAATTATTTTTATTGCAGGCTTCTTTCCAATCCTGTTGTCTACCTGTTCTGCCATTCAGAATCTGGATCCTATTTATCATAAGGTGGCCAGAAACTTTGGCATCGGCAGGGGAAAATTCATGATCAAAATTGCATTGCCGGCGGCCTTTGCACAGATTTTTACCAGTCTTCGCCTGGCGCTTGGTACCTCCTGGATTTTCCTGGTTTCCGGTGAAATGGTAGGCTCTCAATCTGGACTTGGATTTTTGATCATGGATACGAAAAACTGTTTAAGACCGGATGCACTTTTGGCCGTTATTATTGTGATCGGAATTATCGGACTTTTGCTAGACACCTTGATTCGTTTCATAGAAGGAGAAATCGCATGCAGATTGAAGTAAAAGATTTATCAATTAAATTTTCACAGAATCAAAAAGAGATGACTGCCCTGCAGAATGTTTCTCTTAGCATCGAGAAAGGAGAATTCATCTGTCTTTTGGGACCTTCCGGATGCGGCAAATCAACCTTGTTAAATGCGATGGCTGGATTTTTAAAGCCAAGCGAGGGAAGCGTGAAAATAAATGGGGAGGAAGTCAAGAAGCCTAGCATTTCAAATGTTACCATTTTCCAAAATTATGGACTATTGCCTTGGAGAAGTGTGGAAAAAAATGTTGCCCTGGGACTGGAATCTAAGAAGGTTCCCAAGGACAAGCAAAAGGAAATCGTAAAGAAATATATCGAAATGGTTGGCTTAAAGGGATCGGAAAAGAAGCGCCCGGGGCAGCTTTCCGGTGGTATGCAGCAAAGGGTTGCCATTGCCAGAGGTCTGGCGGTAGATCCGGACATTTTGTTTATGGATGAGCCGTTTGGTGCACTGGATGCCATTACCCGTATGAAGCTGCAGGATGATATCTTAGATATCTGCCATAGTACAAAGAAAACCATTGTATTTGTTACGCATGATATTGAAGAAGCCATTTTCCTGGCGGACCGGGTTGTGATCATGGATACAAATCCAGGTCAGATCAAGGCGGTTGTGAACATACAGCTTGGGAAAAATCGAGATCGAACCAGCGGAGATTTTCTTCGGATTCGAGATAAAATCTTTGAAATCTTCCATATGAAGAAGGAAAATATGATTGAATATTATATTTGAGTGCTTGACATTGCAGGCAGACTACTTTTTAATACCAAAGTATGCAAGAAAAACTGCCGGTGGCAGTTTTTCTGCATGGTCATTATAGTTTGAAAGAGAGAGGAAAAAATGGAAGATATACATTGTCATAACGAAGAAAAAAATCCTTTGGAGATAGAACCACACAATCATAGAGCAATCATTGGCTTTGATAAAAACGGAATTCCAAAGGTTTTAAAGCCAGTCAGCGGGCAGGCACATACCCATGTGGATGAAGAGGGAAATACCTATACCCATACACATGATGGGGATTTTACCGAGGATTATATGAAGGCGGTTACTGCTTACCGCAAGACCTTTCCAAGCAAGCAGGATGTTTTGGAACAGACACCGGATCCAGCGGTTCGCGAAATGATGCTTCGCATGGAGCAGCTTGGCATGGACACAGCATTTGACCGCTTTGATCAGCAGCAGCCCCAGTGCAGCTTTGGCCTTAGCGGAACCTGCTGCAAAATCTGCAATATGGGTCCCTGCAGAATTACGGCAAAATCACCTAAGGGTGTCTGCGGTGCGGATGCAGATCTGATCGCTGCGAGAAACCTTTTAAGGGGGGCAGCAGCAGGAGCGGCCCAGCATGGCATGCATGCAAGAGAAGTGATCTTAATGCTGAAGTGGGCAGCCCAGAAGAAGCTGGATCTTCCAATTATAGGAGAGTACAAGGTACGCCAGATGGCACAGGCCTTCGGCATTCCGACAAAAAGAAGACAGCTGCGCAACATCACCATAGATCTTTGCGATGCCTTGCTTGAGGACATATCCAGAACAGAGCCGGCAGAATACAAGACTATCAAGGCCTGTGCTCCGCCGGAAAGGCAGAAGACCTGGGAGAAAATGGACATTCTTCCCATCAGTGCTTACCATGAGGTTTTTGAAGCACTTCATAAAAGCGGCTGTGCGACAGATGGAGACTGGAAGAGCATTATGCAGCAGTTTTTGCGTTGCGGTCTGGCATTTACCTTCAGTGGGGTTGTTTCTACGTCAATTGCAACCGATTCCCTTTTGGGAGTTGGGGACCGGGTTACATCCAAGGTAAATATTGGAGCTTTGAAAAAAGGATATGTAAATATCGCAGTACATGGACATCTGCCTGTTCTGGTAAAGGAAATCGTAAAGACAGGTCAGAGCGAGGAGTTTGTAAAGCTGGCGAAGGAAAAAGGAGCAAAGGGCATTCAATTTTATGGAATCTGCTGCTCTGGTCTTTCTGCAATGTATCGATATGAAGGGGTTATTCCCCTTTCCAATGCAGTAACTGCGGAATTGGTGCTTGGAACCGGAGCACTGGATCTTTGGGTGGCAGATGTGCAGGAGGTATATCCTTCCATTATGGATGTGGCCAGATGCTTTAAGACAACGGTTGTCACTACAAGTGATTCTGCAAGGCTTCCGGGAGCAGAGCATATTGGATTTGATCATCATCATTCCAATGTGGATCAGATTCATGAAATTGCAAGAAGGATCGTAACAAGAGCAATCGAAAGCTATGAGCAAAGGCAGGGAATACCAGTCTTTATTCCGCCTTATGAGGTAGAGGCAGAGGTAGGCTTTTCGGTAGAGTATATTTATAAAAAATACGGCGGCTTTGCACCAATCGCAGAGGCAATCCGCAGCGGAAAGATTTTAGGTGTAGTGAATATGGTTGGCTGCAACAATCCAAAGATCATGTACGAGAAAGCCGTTCTGGATGTATGCGACGTTCTTTTGAAGAACAATGTTCTCATCATTACAAACGGCTGTGCTTCCTTCCCGCTTATGAAGATGGGCTATTGCCAGACTTCGGAATTTGCCTACAGCAAATGTGGAGAAGGACTGAGAGAATTTTTGCAGCCGGATATGCCGCCTATCTGGCATGTGGGAGAGTGTATCGACAATACTAGAAGCTCTGGCATTTTTGCCGGAATTGCCGGAGAATTTCAAAAGAATCTCTATGAGATGCCTTTTGCATTTGCATCTCCGGAGTGGTCCAATGAAAAGGGAATTGACGCGGCACTGGGCTTCCGGCTTATGGGAATTACTTCTTATCACTGTGTTGAGGCACCGATTCATGGAGCTCCAAATGTGATTAAATTCCTGAAAGAGGATACCAAAGAGACTCTGCATTCCTCTATGGTGGTAAAAGTGGATCCAACCGAGCTGGGAGAAAAAATTGTAGCCGACATGCAGGAAAAGAGAAAGGCGCTTGGAATTTAAGCAAATAGTAAAAGTGCCTGCTTGACGAGGTGAAAAAATACAGCGTATACTGAAGGCATCAAAGAAAAAAGGATGGCAAAGCAATGGATTGTATTTTTTGTAAGATAGCAAACGGAGAAATTCCGTCTGCTTCCCTGTATGAAGATGAAAATTTCAATGTGATCTTGGATCTTGGACCAGCTACAAGAGGACACGCCCTGATCCTTCCTAAAAAGCACTACAAAGATCTGGAGGAGCTGCCGGAGGAACTGGCAGAGAAGGCTATTCTTCTTGGAAAGAAGCTTGTCCCGGCTATGAAAAAAGCCCTTCCATGTGATGGCGTTCAGCTTGTCCAGAACAATGGAGAGGCGGCAGGTCAGACTGTATTTCACTATCACCTGCATCTGATTCCGGCTTATAAGGAAATGGGACATCCGGGAGCCATTTGGCAGGGTGGAAGTCTTTTAGAGGAAGACAAAGAAGAGATTCCAAAACGAATCAAAGCAGCATTATAAAACATAAAAAGCATTTTCCAAATGGTTTTTAAGCCGAATGGAAAATGCTTTTTTTCAATCCTTTCGTTCGTACTTTTTCAGAAGGGAAAGGATGATGGAAATCGAATCTGTATTTGCGCTTTGATTCATGGCATCAATGTATTTCTGACGATTCTCATAAAGAGAGAATACAGCCTTTAAAAGGCTTTCGGCAGTTAAGTCCTCCTCCTCTAAAACAAGACTGAAGCCCTGCTTTTCAAAGGAGTGGGCATTTAATACCTGGTCACCTCTGCTAGCCTTTGCAGAAAGTGGAATTAAAAGATTTGGCTTGGAAAGGGCGCAGATTTCAGAGATGGCGTTTGCACCTGCACGGGAGATTAAAATGCTGGCAAGGGCAAACATGTGGGTCAGCTCTTTTTTGATGTATTCATATTGCTTATAGCCCGGAACATCCATCAGGGATTCATCCAGCTTTCCTTTGCCGCAAAGATGAATAATGTTGAAGGTTTTCAAAAGCTCGGAAAGATTTTCTCTTACGGCATCATTTACCACAACAGAACCAAGACTTCCACCCATAACTAAAATGACCGGCTTGTCGTCTGTAAAGCCGCAAAATTCCTTGGCAAGCTGAGCATTTCCGCTCATAAGCTCCTTGCGGATCGGAGTTCCGGTAACGACAGCCTTGTCCTTTGGCAGATAGTTGGCAGTTTCCGGGAAGTTACAGCAGACAGCACTAGCAGCCGGAATGCAAAGCTTATTTGCAAGACCAGGTGTCATATCGGATTCATGGATTACCACCGGAATATGCAAAGCCTTGGCAGCTCTTACCACCGGGACAGAGACAAATCCGCCTTTGGAAAAGACAATTGAGGGATTCAGCTCCTTTAAAAGCTTTTTGGCTTCCAGAATGCCCTTTACAACCTTCCAGGGATCAGACAGATTTTTGGCACTCAGATATCTTCTGAATTTTCCGGAAGAAATTCCATAGTAGGGAATTCCCATTTCGCTGATCAGCTGCTTTTCAATGCCGTCTATGGAGCCGACGTAGCTTATATCGTAGCCCTCTTTCTGAAGGGTTGGAATCAATGCAATGTTCGGAGTTACATGTCCGGCAGTTCCTCCGCCGGTAAGTACAATACGTTTCATGGATGTTTCTCCTTGTGGATATGTATTTTTCTTTTGTACAGGAAAAGAGAGAAGGTCTTCATTAGACAAGTTTTGCTATCAAAATTCCTGTATAAGAATGATTGTATATCGAAATAAGTAAATTGCAAAGAAAAAAACTGAAATTTTTTTAATTTTCTTCTTTACAAATTCGTATTTTTTGGTATACTACTTTTTGTTCGTTTCATTCAAACAAACAAATGCGGAAGTGTCGGAACTGGCAGACGAGCAAGACTAAGGATCTTGTGGCTATTGCAGTCGTGTGGGTTCAAGTCCCATCTTCCGCATTCATAAAAGAAAAAAGATCAGGACTTTGTCCTGGTCTTTTTCTTTTACGGAACGGAGGGAGACTTGAACCCAGGGTTCAATCTCCGCTCCGCTCCGGTCGGCGCAAAGCCGAGGTCCCCCGGACCTCGTGCGCCCCATCTTCCACATGAAAAAACCCGAAAGTGTATTACGCTTTCGGGATTTTTTTGTTATATTGAAGTTTAGAAGAGGGTTTGTTATGATAAGGAAAAGTAAAACGATAAGGAGTATTGCATGGAAAGTAGGATTAAATTCGATTTATCAAAAGCAGCCGGTTTTCTGACAGATGTAGATGTAAATGAACTGGAAAACCAGACCTTAAAGGCAAACGATATTCTGGTGAATAAGTCCGGAGAGGGAAATACCTACCTTGGATGGATTGATCAGCCTGTAAATTTTGACAGGGAAGAGTTCAAGAGAATTAAAGAAGCAGCCGCGAAGATCCGGCATGACTCCGATGCTCTTGTAGTAATCGGCATTGGCGGCTCTTACCTCGGAGCAAGAGCAGTAATTGAAAGTCTCAGTCACAGCTTTCGAAACAGCATGGAAGCAAAGAACAATGGAACAGAAATCTATTTCGTTGGAAACAATATCAGCGGTTCCTATCTTTGCGATGTAGTAGATGCAGTAAAGGACAAGGATTTTTCTGTTAACATTATTTCAAAATCCGGCACTACAACAGAGCCGGCTCTGGCATTTCGAGTATTTCGTGAGCTGTTGGTTGAAAAATACGGAGAAGATGCAGCAACAAAGAGAATTTATGCCACAACAGATAAGCAAAAAGGTGCACTTAAGGGACTTTCTGACAAGGAAGGCTATGACAAATATGTAGTACCGGACAATATCGGCGGAAGATATTCTGTATTTTCAGCAGTAGGTTTGCTTCCGATTGCAGTAGCAGGACTGGACATTGATGCATTGATGCAGGGAGCAGCAGATGAGCGTAAGCACATTATGAGCGCATCCTTCGAAGAAAATGAAGCACTTCAGTATGCAGCATATCGAAATGTCATGCTGAGAAAAGGAAAGCAGATTGAGATCCTTGCAAATTACGAGCCAAACCTTCACTACATTTCAGAGTGGTGGAAGCAGCTTTACGGAGAGAGTGAAGGAAAAGACAAAAAGGGAATTTTCCCGGCATCCGTAGATCTAACAACAGATCTGCATTCTATGGGTCAGTACATTCAGGACGGAGTTCGCTGTATGTTTGAAACCGTTCTTTGGGTAGAAAATCCACGCAGAAGCATTACGGTAGGAAACTGGGAAGGAAATCCGGACGGATTAAATTACCTGACAGGAAAGAAGTTTGAGGATATTAACCACTTTGCTATGCTGGGAACTGTTCTTGCACATACCGATGGCGGAGTACCAAATTATATGATCAGCATTCCAAGACTGAATGAGTATTCTATAGGTGGTCTGCTTTACTTCTTCATGTATGCTTGCGGTGTAAGCGGATACATGCTGGAGGTAAATCCATTTAACCAGCCGGGTGTAGAGGCCTACAAGAGAAATATGTTTGCACTTCTTGGAAAACCAGGTTACGAGGCAGACGGAGAAGAACTCAAAAAACGTCTTTAATAAAGAAAAGAAGAGTCGGCACATATGTGTTGGCTCTTTTTTCGTATATACATCCAAAAAAGCGAAAAGAAAAGATACTTTATTGAAGTTTAAGGATTGGTTTGGTATGATAAATGAAATCAGGCCAATTTTGAAAAAAGGAAGTAGAAAATGTTCAGATTGTGGGGAAAACAGATTAGGGACAACCGCATAGTAAAAAGCTTAACGATCGAAAGACCGGAGGAGGATACCCGTACGCATAAGGTGTTTCATTCCTTAGAAGAGCTTTGCAGGCAGTGGGACCTTGGAAATCCAATCTGGCTGGATTCAAATATTTCTGATTTTAAGAAGCACAGCAAGACCAGATTTTATTCCGATAATTTCATAGAAGAAATTGATTTTGATTATTTGGAAATCCATGTGATTGAGGAATGAAAGAGAGCAAAGGGAGGGAAACTATGATCGAATTAGTAAAAGGCGGAGCCTACCTTTTGAATGGGGAAAGCATCGTCGAGGACAATGATCAGGCAATCGCCTGTATGAAATCAAAAGCAGGAATTTCAGTAAACAAGGAAGAGGCAAAAAAAGGAACAATTGCCTATGGCATTTTAAAAGAACATAACCAGAGTGCAGATATGAAGCAGCTTCAGATCCGCTTCGATAAGCTGACTTCCCACGATATTACCTTCGTAGGAATTATTCAGACAGCAAGAGCTTCGGGACTGGAAAAATTCCCTATGCCTTATGTTTTAACAAACTGTCACAATTCTCTGTGCGCAGTAGGCGGCACCATTAATGAGGATGACCATATGTTTGGTCTTACCTGTGCAAAGAAATACGGCGGAGTTTATGTTCCGCCTCATCAGGCAGTTATTCATCAGTTTGCAAGAGAAATGCTGGCAGGCGGTGGAAAGATGATCTTAGGATCCGATTCCCATACCCGTTACGGAGCACTTGGAACCATGGCTATGGGTGAGGGTGGACCGGAGCTTGTAAAGCAGCTTCTCAATAAAACTTACGATATTGCAATGCCGGGTGTCGTTGGAATTTACATGACAGGTACACCGAAAAAGGGAGTAGGTCCTCAGGATGTTGCACTTGCAATTATTAAGGCTGTATTCGAAAACGGTTACGTCAAAAATAAAGTAATGGAATTTGTAGGACCTGGAATTGCAAACTTAAGCGCAGATTTCCGTATCGGAGTAGATGTAATGACAACCGAGACCACCTGTCTATCTTCTATTTGGAAAACAGACGAGCGGATTAAGGAGTTTTACGAGATCCATGGCAGATCCGGTGATTTTAAAGAACTGGCTCCGGCTAACGTTGCTTACTACGATGGCATGGTTAAAATCGAGCTGGATAAGATTGAGCCAATGATCGCTATGCCTTTCCATCCGAGCAATGCATATACCATCGATGAGGTAAATGCAAATCTGATGGATGTACTTGAAGATGTAGAAAAGAGAGCAGCAGTTTCCCTCGGAGGAAAAGTTCCTTATACCTTGAAGAACAAGGTACACAATGGAAAACTTTTGGTAGATCAGGGAATCATAGCAGGCTGTGCCGGCGGCGGATTTGAGAACATCTGCGCAGCAGCAGATATTCTTCGCGGAAAGAGCATCGGTGCAGATGCCTTTACTTTAAGTGTATATCCTGCAAGTACACCTGTTTACATGGAAATCGTAAAGAACGGAGTTATGGCAGATCTGATGGACACCGGTGCAATTGTGAAGACAGCCTTCTGCGGTCCTTGCTTTGGCGCAGGAGATACACCTGCAAACAATGCATTTTCCATTCGTCATTCCACCAGAAACTTCCCGAATCGTGAAGGCTCTAAAATTCAGAGCGGACAGATTTCATCTGTTGCCCTTATGGATGCAAGATCAATTGCAGCTACAGCAGCAAACAAGGGATACCTTACCCCTGCAACTGCATTTGATGGCGAATTTACAAACCCGATCTATCATTTTGATAGCAATATCTATGCAAACCGTATTTTCGACAGCAAGGGTGTGGCTGATCCAAGCGTAGAGATCCAGTTTGGTCCAAACATTAAAGATTGGCCAGCAATGTCAGCACTTCCGGAAAATCTGATCATTAAGGTGGTTTCCGAAATCCATGATCCGGTAACAACTACAGATGAACTGATTCCGTCCGGTGAGACCAGCTCCTACCGTTCCAATCCTCTGGGACTGGCAGAGTTTACACTTTCCAGAAAAGATCCTGCCTATGTAGGAAGAGCAAAAGAGGTTCAGAAGGCACAGAAGGCGATTGAAAAGGGTGAAAATCCAGCAGAGGCCTTTGAAGAGGTCGGAGAGGTTCTGAATGCAATTTCCGGAAAATTCTCTGAGATTGGAAAAGAAAACATCGGAATCGGTTCTACCATTTTTGCATGCAAGCCAGGTGATGGTTCAGCAAGAGAGCAGGCAGCATCCTGTCAGAAGGTACTTGGCGGATGGGCAAATATTGCTTTTGCTTATGCAACAAAGAGATACCGTTCCAATCTGATCAACTGGGGTATGCTTCCATTTGTAATTGAGGAGGGAGAGCTTCCGTTTACAAACGGAGATTACATTGTAATTCCAGGAATCCGCAAGGCAGTGGAAGAAAAGAAAGAAGTCATTAAGGCTTACGATGTTACAAAGAATTTTGCAGAATTTGATATGAAGCTGGGTGATCTCACAGACGATGAAAGAGAGATCATTTTAAGAGGCTGTCTGATCAATTATTATCAGGCACATTAAACTATCTAAGATACACATAAAAATACCGGTTCAAGGTCCTGGGACTGAGAGCCGGTATTTTTACTAAAGTATACAAGGAAAGCTGCCAGTGGCAGGTTTTCTGTATGCAAAGCGGGCTTTTATTTGTGATAGGGTTCATTTTGAATGATCCGATAGCTGCGGTAAATCTGTTCCAGTAAAATGACCCGCATCAGTTGGTGGGGAAAGGTCATTTTCGAAAAGCTCAGGGAAAAATCTCCCCGGGAAAGAATTTCATCGGAAAGTCCAAGGGAGCCGCCGATAATGAAAATCAAATGACTGCTGCCCTTAAGACCGAGGGCATTTATTTTGTCTGCCAGTTCTACGGAATCCAGTTGTTTTCCTTTGATGGCCAGTACGAAGACATATGCATCATCCTTTATAAAAGGAAGAAGTCGGGAGGCTTCTTTGGCTAAAATCTGTTCTCTCTGGACGGGGCTGATTTTTTCCGGCGTTTTTTCATCTGCAACCTGAACAATTTCCAGCTTGCAATAGCGGCTAAGGCGTTTGGAATATTCTGCGATGGCATCCAGCCAGTATTTTTCTTTGATTTTTCCGACGGTCAGCAGAGTTATCTTCATAAATTTCTCCCTTTGTATTTTTAATTACACATAGCGTGTTTTTCTAGTTTGCTTATTTTATGATTGCTGTATCAGTATACCCTTATTTTTATGATTTATCAGCAAAAAAGAAGGGAAGATTTTAGAAAAAATATATGAATTGCTGGAAAAAGAAAATAGAATAGGCTATAATAGTGGGCAAATATATTTTTGGCAGGTACGCCAGCTGGAGGAAAAAATGGCCGGAATTAATGAATTGCTTCGTTCAGAAGCAGACGGAAGCCTGAGCTTCGGAGATTATACTCTTGAGAAAAAGACAAAATTATCAGATTATGAACACGAAGGAGACATGTTCAAAGTTAAAACCTTCAAGGAAATGACACGTCTTGAAAAAAATGATGCCTTCGTTTATGAGTCAGAACCGGGAACAACGGTTTACAATATGAAGTATTCAGAAAACGGAGTAGATTTTTCAGTGGAAGCAGCTGAGGATGCACAGCTTACATTGGATTTAAAAGAGGAAACACAATATGAGGTTTCTCTGGATGGAGAAGTAGTAGGAAGCATGAAGACAAACCTTGGCGGAAAGCTTTCCTTTAGCGTTGAAATGGACGAGGGAAAACCGGTTAAGGTATCTGTAAAACAAATAGGTTAAAAATGGGCTGCCGGGGGGCAGCCCTTTATTCGGTTTAGAAAAGACGGAGAGAGTATGGCAAGAGAGAAAAAAAGCGTTTTTTTCTGTCAGGAATGCGGATTTGAGTCAGCCAAATGGATGGGACAATGTCCGGGCTGCAGAAATTGGAATACAATGGTGGAAGAGCAGGTATCTGCAAAGCAGACAGCAAAGGCCGCAAAGAAAAAAACAGAACCGCAGCCTCTTTCGAAAATAAACACAAAGGAAGAAAATAGGATCAGCACCGGAATTGGAGAGTTGGACCGGGTACTTGGAGGCGGAATTGTAAAAGGCGGTCTGATGCTGGTAGGCGGAGATCCCGGAATCGGCAAATCAACTTTGCTTTTGCAGCTGTGTCAAAAGGTTTCGGCAGGAGATCGAAAGGTGCTCTATGTTTCCGGAGAAGAGTCTTTGCAGCAGATTAAAATGAGAGCCGAAAGAATCGGAGAATTTACGGATAATTTAAAGCTTTTATGTGAAACTGATTTAAGCCTTATTGCAGACTGCATCGAAAAAGAACTTCCATCTCTTGTAATTATCGATTCCATACAAACCATGTACAGTGAAGAGGTAAGCTCCTCACCGGGAAGTGTTTCCCAGGTAAGAGAGGCGACAGGGCTTCTTTTAAAGATTGCAAAAAGCAGTCAGATTCCAATTTTTATTATTGGTCACGTTACGAAAGAGGGAAATGTGGCCGGACCTAGAGTTTTGGAGCACATGGTAGATACGGTTCTTTATTTTGAAGGAGACAGGCATGCTTCTTACCGCATTTTAAGGGCGGTAAAAAACCGCTTTGGTTCGACAAATGAAATCGGTGTATTTGAAATGCATTCAGAAGGCCTTATAGAGGTGGAAAATCCGTCAGAATATATGCTGGACGGACGTCCTTTAGATGCTTCCGGCTCTATTGTAGCCTGCTCGATGGAAGGCTCCAGACCGGTTATGATCGAAATACAGGCATTGGTCTGCCGAAGCAATTTTGGATTTCCAAGGAGAACGGCCAATGGTACGGATTTCAACAGAGTAAATCTCCTTATGGCGGTATTGGAAAAAAGAGGAAAATTAAATTTATCCGATTGCGATGCCTATGTAAATATTACCGGAGGAATCCGCATGACAGAGCCGGCTGTGGATCTTGGAATTGTGCTTGCCATAATTTCCAGTTACCGTGATCTTCCTATGGACGAAAAAACCGTTGTGTTTGGCGAGATAGGATTGAGCGGAGAAGTAAGAACGGTGGCAATGGCAACCCAGCGTATTCATGAGGCTGCAAAACTTGGATTTGAGAGGGTCATTCTGCCAGCCGGCTGTATGCGTTCTCTTCGGGGAGAAAAACCAAAGGGAATTGAACTGATTCCGGTTTCTGATATACGGGAGCTTATCCGCCTTCTTTCACAAAAAAAGAAGACGACCTACGCATAAATTATTGAATTATTAGAACATTTAGAAAATTATTTTCTTTCAATTTGAAATATGGTATATTTAACTTTTGTGAGCGAAAAAGACCTTGTTAGAAGGAGAATATTATGAAGATAAAGAGAGAGGAAGTCCGCAATGTTGCGATTATTGCCCATGTCGATCATGGCAAAACAACTCTGGTGGACGAATTATTGAAGCAGAGCGGTGTATTCCGTGAGAATCAGGAAGTACAGGAAAGAGTTATGGATTCCAATGATCTGGAAAGAGAAAGAGGAATTACGATCCTGTCTAAGAATACAGCCGTTTTTTATAAAAATACAAAGATCAACATCATTGATACACCAGGACATGCCGATTTTGGCGGTGAGGTTGAGCGTGTATTGAAAATGGTAGATGGAGTAATCCTTTTGGTGGATGCCTTTGAGGGTGCTATGCCTCAGACAAAATTCGTTTTGAAAAAAGCGCTTGAGCTGGATTTAAAGGTTATTGTCTGCATCAACAAGATCGACAGACCAGAGGCAAGACCGGATGAAGTAGTAGATGAGGTATTGGAGCTTCTTATGGATCTGGATGCATCCGACGAGCAGCTTGACTGCCCATTTTTATATGCTTCAGCAAAGAAGGGACATGCAGTGATCGACTTAAACGATACACCGCAGGATATGACGCCTCTCTTTGATGCAATTTTGAAATATATCCCTGCTCCGGAGGGTGACCCGGAGGCAGGAACCCAGCTTCTGATCTCTACAATTGACTACAACGAATATGTAGGTCGTATCGGAGTCGGAAAGGTAGATAACGGAAGTATAGCCGTAAACCAGGAGGTATTGCTGCTTAATCACCACGATCCTACCAAAAAGAAAAAAGTAAAGGTAAGCAAGCTCTATGAGTTTGAAGGCCTGAATAAAGTAGAAGTAAAAGAAGCAGGCATTGGTTCCATTGTAGCAATTGCCGGAATACCGGATATCCATATCGGAGATACACTTTGTGATCCGGAAAACCCTGAGCCAATTCCTTTCCAGAAGATTTCAGAGCCTACAATCTCTATGAATTTCATTGTAAATGATTCACCGCTTGCAGGCCGTGAAGGAAAATTTATTACATCCAGACATTTAAGAGACAGACTTTTCCGCGAACTGAACACAGATGTCAGCCTTCGTGTGGAAGAGACAGATTCCCCAGATTGCTACAAGGTTTCCGGACGTGGAGAACTGCACCTTTCCGTTTTGATCGAAAACATGCGTAGAGAAGGATATGAGTTCGCTGTCAGCAAGGCAGAGGTTATTTGCAAGACAGACGACAGAGGAAAGCTTCTCGAGCCAATGGAGCTTGCCTATATTGATGTTCCGGAGGAATTCTCAGGCACTGTAATTCAGAAGCTTTCAGAGAGAAAGGGAGAGCTCAATGGTATGAGCCTTGGAAGCGATGGATCTACCAGACTGGAATTTTCCATTCCGGCAAGAGGTCTGATCGGTTTCAGAGGAAACTTTATGACCATGACAAAGGGAACCGGAATCATAAACACCATCTTTGACGGATATGCTCCTTACAAGGGAGACATCAGCTTCCGTAAACAGGGATCTTTGATCGCCTTTGAAACCGGTGAGGCAGTTACATATGGACTTTTCCAGGCGCAGGCAAGAGGAACGCTCTTTATCAGCCCTGGAGACAAGGTATATGGAGGAATGGTTATCGGACAGAACGGTAAGGCAGAGGACATTGAGCTTAATGTCTGCAAGACAAAACATCTTACCAACACCCGTTCTTCTTCTGCAGACGAGGCACTTACTTTAACACCACCGAGAGTTCTTTCTCTTGAGCAGGCACTGGAGTTCATTGACAGCGATGAGCTTTTGGAGGTTACACCGGAAAGCATCCGCATCCGTAAAAAGGAATTGGATCCAAGACTTCGTAAGAGAGCAGCAATCAACAAAAAATAAAAAAGACAAAAAATTATCCCCTGAATCTTTGAAGGATTCAGGGGAATTTTTTGCCTTAGCGGTCAATTACACGAGAATTGATTTCTTCAAAAAGCTCTGCAATGAGGGCCTTTGTCTCATCCAGGATATTTTCTGTCTTAACGGTTTTGGAAACCTTTTTATCACGGGTGGAAAGCTCTACATTTCCTTCTGCAAGAGCCTTCGGTCCAACGGTAATGCGAACCGGAATACCCAAAAGATCTGCATCGGCAAACATTGCTCCGGCACGTACCTTTCGATCGTCGTAGATAACCTCAATGCCGGCTTTCTGCAGCTCTTCATAAATCTTATCGGAGGCTTCCTTGCATTCTGCCTTGTCAACTCGCATACAGCAAAGGTGTACCTGCCATGGAGCAATCGTGATAGGCCAGATTGGACCATGGTCATCGTGTGAAGCTTCACATACGGAGGCAGCCAGACGACCAACACCGATACCATAGCAGCCCATGATAGGGGTTTTGATGCTTCCGTCTTCAGCTGTATAGGTCATGCCCATGGATTTTGTATATTTTTCACCCAGCTGGAAGATATTCCCTACTTCAATACCACGGCTGATACGGATGGTATTCTTTCCGCAGCATGGACAAATGTCGCCGGAACGAATTTTAGATACATCGTGGTAGGTAACCTCTCCGATATCACGTTTGATATTCAGACCTACATAATGGTAGTTTTCTTCATTTGCGCCGGCACAGAGATTTTCGATGCCTTCCAGTGTCTTGTCGTAGATAATAGTGCAGTCAGCTTTCTGATCATAAGGACCGCAGAAGCCTGCTACCAGACCGCACTCCGGAGTAACAACAGCAGGATGAAGCTTTTCGCCCAGAAGATTGGTGAGCTTGGTTTCATTTACTTCGTAATCGCCTCTGAGGAATACAACGACATAGGAGTCGTCATTGTTTTTCTGATACATAACGGCCTTGCAGGATTCTTCTACACGGCTGTTTAAGAAGCTGCATACTTCATCGATGGTTTTGCAATGAGGTGTTAAGATCTTCTGAAGGGGAGCAGCAGGAGCACAGCCGCTGTTGTCTGCTGTTGTAGCAGCCGCTTCCATATTTGCACTGTATCCGCAGTCATCACAAAGGACGATGGAATCCTCACCTGCATCTGTAAGGAGCATATATTCGTGGGAAACGCTTCCGCCGATCATACCGGAGTCAGACTGTACGGATACAACGTCCGGAATACCTGCCTTCTGGAAAATGCGGAAATAAGCGTCTGCCATGATTTTGTAATAGCGGTCCAGATCCTCCTGAGAGGTGTGGAAGGAATAGGCATCCTTCATGGTAAATTCACGTACTCGGATCAGTCCGGCACGAGGTCTTGCTTCATCACGGAATTTTGTCTGAAACTGGTAAACAGAGAAGGGATACTTGGTATAAGTTTGACCGTATTCCCTTACCAGCTGAACGCAGGCTTCCTCGTGTGTCATACCAAGGACCATGGAGGAATTGTTTCTGTCACGGAAACGAAGGAGCTCTTCTCCGACGCTTTCAAAACGGCCCGATTCTTCCCACAAAGATCCGGGAAGGACAACAGGGAAAAGAACCTCCTGACTGTCACAGGCATCCATTTCCTCTCGAATAATCTGTTCAATTTTAGCTGTGATTCTCTTCATTGGCGGGAATAAAGAATAAATTCCGTTTGCGACATATTTAATGTAGCCGCCGCGAACCGAAAAGGCATGGCTGTCAATCACACAATCGGAGGGACGCTCCTTAAAACGATCACCTACTAAATTCTTTAATTTCATATTTGCCTCCTTTACAGCAAAAAGCCCTTAATCCCGAAATAGGGTTAAGGGACTGTCTGTCTTTCATATCTCCATCATATTAATATAGGAAAAAAATAAAGTCAAGTGGATTTAAGGGCAGAGAAAGAGGGGCATTTTCCTTTCAGTACATTGACATAGATGAGCATTAATGCTATAGTGGATTTGACTTCGGGAGACTGAAGGAAGATAGAGGTTGCGTGTTTTATTAGTAGGTCTGCAGATGTGTCAGGCACAGCTGAAGCAGGAGGAAAGGGAAATACGCCGAAAGGGGCTGCTGCCTGTACAGAGCTTCCTTGGGCATAAGCCGAACAGGTTTATGACTGTCATCGAAAGATGGAGTGCTATCACAGATCATATGTATCTATGAAATCAGGCGCCATCTTTTGGCGTTTTTTTATTATTTGATTGAGCCGAAGGAGGAGAAAAATGGCAATTTTTGAAGGAGTTTGCACTGCACTGGTAACACCTATGAAGGCAAACGGAGAAGTAAATTATGAGAAATTAGACGAGATCATTGAAATGCAGATTGCAGGTGGAGTAGATGCTTTATGCATTTGCGGAACCACAGGAGAGGCATCTACACTCAGCCACGAGGAGCACATCAATGTAATCGCCCATGCAGTTAAGACAATTAACAAGAGAGTGCCTGTTATAGCAGGAACCGGTTCAAATAGCACAGATACAGCAGTTTATCTTTCGGTAGAAGCACAGAAGGTAGGAGCAGATGCATTGCTTCAGGTTTCACCTTATTACAATAAGGCAACACAGAAGGGACTGATCAAGCATTTTACAACAGTCGCTCAGGCAGTAGATCTTCCAATCCTTCTTTACAATGTACCAGGACGTACCGGATGCAACATTAAACCGGAAACACAGGCTTATCTGATTAACAATGTTCCGAATATCGTAGGAGTAAAAGAGGCAAGCGGAGATATTTCAGCAATTGCCAAGGTAAGCAGCCTCATCGGAGACAATGGAACAATCTATTCCGGAAATGACGATCAGGCAGTAGCAATTTTGTCTCTTGGCGGAAAGGGTCTGATCTCTGTACTTTCAAATGTAGCACCGACCTATACACATGACATGATCGCAAGCTTCTTAGAGGGAGATGTGAAAAAAAGCTGTGCAATGCAGTTAAAGGCACTGGATCTGATTGATTCTCTTTTCTGTGAGGTGAATCCAATCCCCGTAAAGGTAGCTATGAATATGATGGGACTGGAGGTAGGTCCGTTTAGACTTCCTCTGTGTGAGATGGAGCCTGCAAATGAAGCAAGACTGAAAAAGTCTCTTGTTGATTTCGGAATCGAAGTAAAGGGCTGAAGACGGAGGAAAAAATGGTAAAAATTATTATGAATGGCTGCTGCGGACATATGGGGCAGGTGATTTCATCCATTGTAGAGGCAGATGCAAATGCGCAGATTGTGGCAGGAATCGATCCGGCAGGAAAGGAAATGTCCTATCCTGTTTTCAAGAGTGCAGCAGAGTGCAACGTAGAGGCAGATGTTATGATTGACTTTTCTTCCTTTAAGGCAGTCGATGCGGTGATTGACTACTGTACAGAGAAAAAACTGCCATTGGTAGAGTGTACAACCGGACTGACCGAAGAACAGCTGGGCCGTTTAAAGGAAATGAGCAAAAGCGTAGCTGTACTTCGTTCTGCCAATATGTCTCTTGGTGTAAATACACTTTTAAAGCTTGTAGCAGCTGCAGCAAAGGTTCTTGCACCTGCAGGCTTCGATATGGAAATCGTAGAAAAACATCACAATTTAAAGAAGGATGCTCCAAGCGGAACCGCCATTGCATTGGCAGACAGCATGAATGAAGCATGTGGCAACGCATACAATTACATCTATGACAGAAGTCAGAGACATGAAGCAAGAGATGCAAAGGAGATTGGAATTTCAGCTGTAAGAGGCGGAACGATTGTAGGAGAGCACGAAATCTTCTTCGCAGGAACAGATGAAGTAATCGAATTTAAGCATACGGCATATTCAAAATCTGTATTTGGAAAAGGAGCAGTTGAGGCAGGAAAATTCCTGGCAGGAAAGGCTGCAGGCATGTATGATATGCAAGACGTAATCGGATAAGTTTTATAATGCAGAAAACCTGCCACCGGCAGCTTTCCTTGCATACTTTGGTATAACAAAGAAAAAGTCGCCGGAAAACCGACGACTTTTTTCTTGCTTAAAATTTTTCTTTATTCTGGAATTTCTTTAAAACATTCTGAATACGATCACTTGGAGTCAGCAGGTTGCTGATAGAAGCGTTGTGATTCATAGTATCTATGATCAGAGCCAAATATTTGCTCATGTTGCAATTGATATAGTAAGGCTTTTCTAAAAGCTCTTCTGGCTGGTAGATCAGGTTTGTAGTAATGAGCTTCGTGAAGAGGCCTTGTTCATAGGCTTCATCAAATTTCTTGAAACCATTTGTAAAAAGTCCGAAGGTAGAGCAGATAAAGATATTTTTAGCATTTTGTTCCTTCAACATTTTACAGGTTTCCAGTATGGAAGCACCGGAGGAAATCATATCATCGATAATGATCATATCCTTGCCGGCAACATTTGCTCCCAGAAATTCGTGGGCAACAATGGGGTTTGTTCCGTTTACGATGGTGGAATAATCCCTTCTTTTATAAAACATACCCATATCGACCCCAAGATTATTTGCCATATAAACTGCACGGGCCATACCGCCTTCATCTGGGCTGATAACCATAAGATGATCGGAGTCAAGGATTATATCCGGTGAGGAACGAAGGATATTTTTGATAAACTGGTAAATCGGACGGATGGAATCAATACCGGTCAGCGGAATTGCATTTTGAATTCGTTCATCATGTGCATCGAAGGTAATGATGTTTGACACACCCATTTTTACAAGCTCTTCCAGGGCCAGAGCACAATCCAGAGATTCTCTGCCGTTTCTTTTATGCTGACGGCTTTCGTAGAGGAAAGGCATAATTACATTGATACGGCGAGCCTTTCCGCCGATTGCAGCAATGACTCTTTTCAAATCCTGAAAATGATCATCCGGTGACATATGATTGGTTTCACCGAACATGGAATAGGTAAGGGAATAGTTGGTTACATCGACCAAAAGATAGAGGTCGTCTCCACGGACAGATTCATTGATGCTGCCTTTTCCTTCACCAGAGCCAAAACGCGGTGTAGATGCATTGATAATGTAGGAATCCCGTTCATACCCCATATAAGCATCGTTGTGACGAAGCTCATGCTGTCTGTTGGAACGCCAGTCGATTAAAAAGTTATCTACCAGTTTTCCAAGTTCTGTGCAGCTGCTTAAGGGAATGATGCCAAGTCTGCCATAGGGACGGGAATCAAAATAATTTTCACTTTTCTGTGCCATTAGAAGCTCCTTTTTTTAATTTTTTCTGGATTCGTATATCTTCACCGAAAAGGTAAAGGCGTTGATAGCTGCTCATGATACGGGAAACGACTCGGTCAGAGTAAGCATCTCTCAGCTCAGAGAGAGAAAGATTTGTAGAAATAATAATACTCTTCTGAAGTAAGGCCCTTTCATTGATGCATTGAAAAAGCTGGGAGGAAACAAAGCTATTATTAAAATTGGCTCCCAAATCATCAAGGATCAAAAGATCACAGTCATAGATAAGCTGAACATTTTCCCTGCTTTCCGGAGTACTGCGAAAGGTGTTTTCCTCCAAGGCATGGAAAAGGCCGGAAGCAGTAAGATAAAGCACGCTAAAGCCCCGGTCCATTAACTCCTTTGCAATGCAATGGGAAAGAAAGGTTTTTCCTACACCGGTTTTGCCGAAAAAGCAGATATTTCCTCCGCCGGAAAAGTTTTCCGAAAAATATTTGGCATAATCATAGGCCTTTTTTGCTGTGTCACGGGCACTCAGTTTTGTGGCTGGGTCTTTTAATTCGCGGGAGTACCATTCCAGGGAAAAGGTATCAAAGTTTTCTGTCTCCAGAATTTCAGCAAGATGAGACTGAGAATAGAGAAGACTCAGCTCTGCCTGCCGAAAACAGGAACATTTTCTGCCATTGATCAGTCCGCTGTCCTTGCAATAGGGACAGTCATAGTTCACCTCTGCTTTTCCTTCCGGAAAGCCGGCCATTTGAAAAAGAGCGCTCTTCTCTTCCGAAAGAGAGTGAATCGCAGCATCCAGGTCAAAGTCAGCCTCGCTGCTGACGCCAAGCTTAATCCGAGCCTTGCGCAGGCTGATCTTGGCAATTTCTTCGTCAATTTCGTCGAGTCTCGGATATTTTTGATAAGCCATTTCCAGTTTTTTTCGAAATGCTTTTTCATTGCGAAGCTTCCTGGCCTGGTAGCTTCCCATAATCAGATCATATTGGGCATTCGTCAGGGCCATTCTATGCCTCCTTACATATTCGCAAATTGCTGGTCAAGTTTTTTTGCCAGTTCATCCAGATCATCGTCTCTTTGCTGGAAATTAAGAAACTGGTTTTTATTCCCTTCCGTTTTCGCAGAACCTGTTTTTTTCTCTTTGGAAGAATAGTCGGCATTGCGCTTCTTGATATCGGAAAGGGATTTGACACCTTCCTTGTGCCAACGGGAGAGAATGCCCTCTGCATAATCGAAGCTTTGTTCTCCGGTTCTGTGAAGTGTGATGGCACAGGCCTCTGCAATGATATCAATGGAAAAACAGTAGACATTGTACCATCTGTTTATATAGTCGATTTCCTTTTGAACCGGATTTCGGTTTTTTATACCGAAGGCTCTTAATACCTGGAAATGTATTTTGGACCAATTAGAGGAAGCATCCTTTGCTTCTTCAGCAGTGGTGTATCCCTTTTCGTGCCATGCCAGAGCTACTTTTTCGATATAGCGGATGCTGCTGTGACCTCTTTCGACGCAGTATTGAAGCAGCTGATCGCATAGGTCAAAGGAAAAATGAAGCTCATCCATAAAGTAAAGGAGAGTCCCGATTTCGATCGGAGAAAGGGGACGGCCAAAATATTTTTCAGCAGTAAAGAGAAGCTTTCCGGCATCCTTATTTTCTTTTACAAAGCTGCGGATTCTTTCCTGACTGAGTCTATGACTTTTTTGTACAGTTTCAAGCGGCTGAATGCGAAGACGCACGGCATAAACAGATTCGCCTTGATAAAAAAGCTCCAGTAATTGCTTCTTTTCCCAATAATGAAGACCGGCCAAAACATCCTCCTGAGCAAGGGAAAGAGCCTGGCAAACAGTATCAAGGGAAAAATCATCTCCGGATTTTTGGGAAAGCATCAGAAGATACAAATAGAGCTTCACAAATTCTCCGGGAGCGTCCTTCATGTAATTACAGATAAAAGAATCCGGTACGCTGGTAAGACGAGGCATTTCCTGCCAGTCAACAGAGAACATCAGTGCTTTCCTCGTAGCAGGTTATTGCCGATTTCATTTACATTTCCTGCACCCATGGTCAGAAGAAGATCACCGGGAGAGAGCTTGCTTTGAACATAAGCTTCAATCGCATCGAAACTTGAAAAATAAGAAGCAGGCGTACCACAGCGGTTGATCTTTTCAGCCAAGTCGGCAGAAGAAATGCCAAGGGTGTTTTGTTCTCTGGCTGCATAGATATCGGCCAGAATCACTTCATCCGCAAGAGAGAGAGCAGAAGCAAAGTCATCCATAAAGGCATAGGTTCTGGAGTAGGTATGGGGCTGGAAAATACACCAGAGCTTTCTGTGAGGGTAGGTTCTGGCGGTAGTAAGGGTTGCCCTGATCTCGGTAGGATGATGAGCATAATCATCGATCAAGGTAGCATCCTTTATTTTTCCCTTGTACTGGAAACGTCGATCCGTACCGCTGAAGGAGGAAAGTCCGTTTGAAATGTGGGGGAGGTCGATTCCAAGAATCCTTGCTGCTGCAATGGCTGCCAAGGCATTGGAAATATTGTGCTCACCCGGAACACTTAAGGAAAAATGACCAAGAGGGTTTCCTTTATAATTTACAGTAAAGCTTGGAATTGCAAATTCATTGTATGAAACGTCAGAAGCAGTATAGTCTGCAGCACCATGGACAGAATAGCTGGTAACAGGACAGCTAAGAGCTTCTGTAAAGAATTCTATATGGTCAATATCCGCATTGATTACAAGATTTCCGGTATCCGGAAGCTCCTGCGCAAACTTTTTAAAGGAGTTTCGGATGTCATTGATATCTTTAAAGAAGTCCATGTGGTCTTCTTCTACATTTAAGATAATGTTTAAGGTCGGGTGGAAGCTAAGAAAGCTGTTGGTATATTCACAGGCTTCCGTAAGAAAATAATTTTCTGCACCGACACGGATATTTCCGGAAATTGCAGGAAGGATTCCACCTACGCTGATGGTGGGATCCGTATCTGCAGCAAGCAGAATGTGAGCCAGCATAGAGGTTGTTGTGGTTTTTCCGTGTGTGCCGGCAACTGCAATAGCAGATTTGTAGTTTTGCATGAGCTGGCCTAAGAGCTGAGCCCGGGTCAAAAGAGGAATTCCAAGTGCAAGGGCGCTTGCATACTCCGGATTGTCCGGGTGAATAGCGGCTGTGTAGACCACAAGATCCATTTCTTTGCTTATATTTTCAGATTTTTGCCCATAAAAAATCAGTGCACCTTCCTGCTCTAAATGCTTCGTAAGTGCACTTTCCTGTCGGTCTGAACCGGAGACCTTAAATCCCTTTTTTAAGAGAATGTCCGCCAGACCAGACATGCTGATACCACCAATTCCAATAAAATGTATAAAAAGTGGTTTGTTAAAATCAAGCTTGTACATGATGAACCTCGATTATTTATTATTTTATTCTAGAGAAAACAATATCATAGCCATCGTTTCCATAGATCAGTGAGCGGTTTACCCGGCTGATTGTTGCTGTAGATGCTCCGGTCTTTTCGGAAATTTCCAGATAGGTATAACCCTCTCGCAGCATCTTTGCAACCTCGAAGCGTTGAGCAAACGAAAGGATTTCATTTACGGTACAAACATCCTCAAAAAAAGCATAGCATTCTTCTTTGTTTTCCAGACTTAAAATTGCGTCAAAAAGCTGATCCACAGCCTCAGTATGTATAGTCTTGCTCATGTAAACTCTCCGTTTCGAAGTCGATAAAAAATTCTTTAATATTATAGCGCTTAATTCAAAAGATTGCAATGTTACTGAAAACATTGTATAATCCTAACGAGCAACTTGAAAAAATAAAGAAAGGAGAATGCCATGCGAGACTGCGATGTTATTGAGCATATAAAGGATCTCTGCAGAGAAAGAGGCTGGAGCTACTACAGGTTGGCTATGCAGGCAAAAATTCCTTATTCAACACTAAACAACATGCTGCATCGAGATAATATCCCTACAATTCCGACATTACAGAAGATCTGTGACGGAATGGGAATTTCATTATCTGATTTTTTTGCAGATAATGTAGGTGAAGCACATCTGACAAAGAGTCAGACAGAAGTGTTGGAATTATTTTCTGGTTTGCAGCAGCAGGACAAGCAATTGATGCTTGCCTATGCAAAGGGATTGAATCATAAGATTTGAGGCAGAAAAGTGAGGTAATAAAAAAGCAGCGACAAATCGCTGCTTTTTTTATGCCGGTGGTGGGACTCGAACCCACACACCCTTGCGGATAACAGATTTTGAGTCTGTCTCGTCTGCCAATTCCGACACACCGGCTTTTCAATTGCTATGTTATTTTAGCATAAAGGGGAAATAAAAGCAAGAACTTTTATTTTCCCTTTGAAATAATTACATATTAAAGACAGTTTGAATAATCCACAAAGGTAATACCGGTGGATGCATCCTTGCGAACCTGAGGATCCTCGCCCTTTGCGTAGGCCTCCTGAAGAAGATCGTCCAAATGAAAGGCCGGGATTGCAAGCTCAATTTCCTCTGCAGTATCCTCTACAGGTTCCTGTTCTACAGGAGCAGCCGGCTGGCTGCTACGAGGAGTTTCGTTCAGCTGTTCTGTCTCAAGAACACTCTCCAAGGCATTTCCAATCATAGAAAAATCGGAGCTTTCGTCAAGCTCAGTAGCAGGAAGGTCTGCAGCAGTTGTCTCTTCAGCATCCAGATCAGCAAGGGGAGTTTCTTCCTTTTCCGGTTCCTCATAATCTCTTAATTTTTTGGAATCTTTTCTTTCCGGAAGAATGTCGAAGCTTCCGGTAGAGTCTGATTTTGAATGCTTAGAGGAAGATTCTTTCTGTGAGGCAGGCTCTTCGATTGCCTCAAGTATGATTTCCTGGGTTTCAAATGCATCTTCGGATTCAGTAGCTTCAAGCTCTTCCTCTGATTCAGAAGAATCGGAAGCTTCCTCAAATTCCGGTGACTCTAATTTTTCATCAAGCTCCGGTGCATTTGCTGCAGCTTCTGTTTCCATAAGGTCTGCAACAGGCGGAATGGACATGGTGCCAAGGTCATCCAGCTTGTTTGGACGAGCCTGACTAGTTGCAAGTTCGCGGAAGTAATCATCGTCATCACCTTCGTCCGGTTCTTCGTCCTCTTCTTTTCTTTTACAGAGAATATCTGCAATGATAAAGAGAATAATCAAAAGTGCAACAGCCAGTGCAAGAATGATCATACCCTCTGTGCTGTGCAGTGCAACAATGATGTATCCGATGAGGGGAACACAAAGGATAAGTTTGGAGGCTGTACCAGTAAGGGTAAGCGTTTCACTTTCCGCATTCTCGTCACTTGTAACAGTGAGTTCACCGCTTTCTGTATTGATCGAGCTGATGGTGTACAGGTAGGTAGCATCATCTGTAACTGAGATGATGGTATCGCCTGCAGCTAAGTCTTCTATATTCTGTTTGCTTCCGTATGCCACGGTTCCTGCAGCCATATTGGATTCTTTACCGGGGTCGGAAACCACGGTGGTAATTCCCAGAAAAGTGGGAAGGAACAATGCAACCAATGCAGCTATGAACAGGATAACCAAAATGTTCATAATTACTTTAAAAAGTTTTGCCATTTTTTGTCTCCTTTGTAAATGAGCGCAGGAAATGCCCGCAAATCATTCTATTCAAGGTTGAATTATAAACGATATTTGCTTTTTATGCAAGACTACTGTCCTTCTAAGCGGAAGAAGCGACCAGAAAATCGTCTGTGCAAACAGACTGATATCTGATATAATGGTCAGAAAAAAAGAAAAAACGGGTGAAAGAAAGATGAAGCAGAGAAAAAAGGCATTTTATGAAAATGTAACCCTTTTAAGGGTACTTTTTATTGCTATTTTGGTGCTTGTGATCGCAATCGCTATTTTGGCAATTCAACTTGTGTTCGGCGGAAAAAATTCCAAGAGTGCTTCTGCCAGCAAAAGCAGCTCTTCACAAATTACAAGTGAAAGTCAGTCGACAGCAGAAAATCAGGCGGCAGCGGAAAGTCAGGTAAGTTCCGTGCAGGAAGCAACCGTTACACCGACTGCAAAGTCACAGCAGGAAACACAGATGAGCAATGAGCAGGTAGATCTGACAGAAGACAGCCTGCAGAGCCTGTATGGCTATATGGTAAATGTTTCGGAAGGTTCGGTCATTCTGGAAAAAAATGCAGACCAGATCATGTACCCGGCATCTATGACAAAGGTAATGACAGTGCTTCTTGCTCTGGAGTATTTGCCAAATCGTGATGAGATGCTGACAGTGACAGCGGATACAGACAGCCTGAATGCAGAGGGAGCATCTATGGCCGGCTTTGTAAACGGAGAGACTGTTACGGTTCGGGAGCTTTTGTATGGAGCAATGCTTCCTTCCGGGGCAGATGCCTGCATTACCCTGGCAGAAAGAATATCCGGTTCAGAGGAAGCCTTTGTGGAGCTTATGAATCAGAAGGCGGAAGAGCTTGGTATGAGCAGTACACATTTTACAAATTGTACCGGACTTCACAACGAGAATCATTACAGCAGCTGCAGAGATATGGAAAAGCTTTTTGAAACGGCAATCCAGGATGAAAATTTCCAGATTATTGTGGGAACCAAAGAATACGATTGCAGTCCGAATGAATATCATGAAGAGGGACTTCATTTTGAAAGTACCATGTTCTCACTTTTGGATTCCTCTACATTGAGCAACGGAGCAGAGATTTTAGGCGGAAAGACGGGAACTACAGATGAGGCAGGATACTGTCTGGTAAGCTATGCAAAATATCAGGGAGACATCTACATCCTGGTAACTGCCATGGGACAATACAATGAAGAAGGAACCCATGTTAATATAGAAGATGCAGTTACAGCCTATTCCGCTCTTTAAGAAGATGAATTATACCTACATCGTCAAATGTGCAGATGAAAGCTATTATACCGGCTGGACTAATGACCTGGAGAAAAGAATACAGTGTCATAACAGTGGAAAAGGTGCAAAATATACACGCTGCAGGCGGCCGGTAGAGCTGGTTTATTATGAGGCTTATGAAAATCGGCATCAGGCGCAAAGCAGGGAGGTTGCCATCAAAAGACTCAGCAGGAAAGAAAAAGAAGCTTTAATCGAAAAAAAGAAAAATTATGAAAATTAAATAAAAGTGACAGGTCGGACACGATCCGGAGTTGACAGGGTATATGTACCAAAGTACAAGCATGTATGTTTTCGAAACTAAAGGGAAGAAAATCGTGTTGACATGAAAAAAAACGGTTGCTAGAATGCAGATCATTCAAAGGCAAGGACGTCTTCAAAGATGTTCTTGCCTTTTTCTTTTGCTTTTTATTTTAAATGCTAAATTGCAGCCGGAGGTTTGATTATGAAGAATGCTTACAGTGAAATTAGTCTCGAAAATGTAGGAATGACTTATACAACAGAAAAGTCAAGCTTGAAAGCACTGACGGGAGTAAGTCTTCAAATTAAAAGAGGGGAGTTTATTTCACTCTTAGGTCCGTCAGGATGCGGCAAGACAACACTTCTCAGAACGATAGCCGGTTTGATCACAAATACAGAAGGAAAGGTTGCAGTAGCCGGTATGTCACCTGAGTCCGCAAGAAAGAGCGGAGAACTTGGAATGGTTTTCCAGAATGCAGTCCTGTATGACTGGAGAACCGTTATCAAAAATGTAATGCTTCCTATGGAGATAAAGGGAGTTCCAAAGGGAGAGCAAAGAGAAAAGGCAGAGGAAATGCTGGAGCTGGTAGGGCTTAAGGAATTTAAAAACAATTATCCCTGTGAGCTTTCAGGAGGTATGCAGCAGAGGGTTTCCATTGCAAGAGCTCTTACAACAAGCCCAAACATTCTGCTGATGGATGAGCCCTTTTCGGCACTGGATGAGTTTACAAGAGAAAAGCTGCATGATGATCTGCTTGATATCTGTGCAAAACGAAATATGACGGTGATTTTCGTAACACATAACATTTCAGAAAGTGTTTACTTGTCAGACAGAGTCGTGGTGATGTCACCTCATCCTGGAAGAGTTTCAGCAGTCATTAAAATTGAACTTCCACATCCAAGAGAGGCGGGCATGAGAAACATTCCGGAATACTTTGATTATATATCAAAGATCAGATCAAGCTTTGAGGGGGTTTAAGTATGACAGCAAGAAAAATTTTAAAGGATCCTCCTGGTTGGCTGGTAACAGTTGTATGGCTGATCGCATTTTTATTGGTATGGACGCTGATCGCATTTTTATTTGATCTAAGCGGAGCGGCAAATACAAAGTTTCCTTATTTAACAGATATTCTCAAATGGACATTTTCGCCTGAATATGATGGAAACACAATTCTGACAGCTGTATCTGTTACCCTTTCAACCTTTATAAAAGGAATCATAATCGGTTTTATCATCGGATTCCTCTTTGCAATATTAATGAATGCCTGTCTTCCAATCGAAAAGGTAGGATATCCGATCATATTGCTTAGTCAGATGATCCCAATGCTGGGTCTTGCACCCATCATTGTAAGTATGGTTGGAGACTTTGCACAGGCAAAGCTGGTAATGAGTGCATATATGACATTCTTTCCGGTAGCTGCAAATATGTTTGCAGGACTTCAGGCGGTAGATGTAAGACGAAAGGAACTACTGGTAATGTGTTCAGCAGAGCCAATTACAGTATATCGAAAGCTTATGATTCCGGCTTCCCTTCCATCTCTTTTTATTGGATTGAAGCTTGCAGCACCTTCCGCATTTGCAGCAGTTATATTCACTGAAGTGCTGTATCCGCAGGAAGGCGGCATTGGAGGAATGATCCTCAATACCCAGTACGGAAATGACTGGGAACTCTGCTGGGGATATATTTTCATGGCAGTTGTAATAGCAGTTCTTTTATTTTATGCAGTAGCTTTACTGGAAAAGCTGATCATCAGATGGAAAACAACAGATTAAGGAGGTGTGAGCATGGATGAATATTACAACAGACGGCATGACATCCTGTCCGTTATGGAGGTGGAAGCCGATGTTGCCAGGGTTTGTAAAGTGATCTATACGGTAGCGCTTGCACTTGCTGCACTTGGAGTCGCAGTAATTACATTGTTCAGCTATGAATTTCCGATCATGACGATCTCGAATGATTTTGAATATGTCTGGGATATAAAAGGAAAGACACTTATGTCGGGAATAACGGTTGATGGATGCAATATTACGACCTTTAATCCCATGATGGCGATATTTTACATACTGGCAGCCGTTGCCGCTGTCACAGCAGTTATTTATATAGTCTGGAACATTATACATGCTGCTCATGCCAAATATGGTGAGACATTGATCCTTACAGGAAAGCCCTATAAAAGATTAAAAATGATCATAGGCGGAGCCCTTGTGATCGATGCCGTTATTCTTCTTTTGTTTGAGCCGGTATATTGCCTGACAAAAACATCTGCAGGAATCGCAAAGATTGAGGAGCTTGGTGCGAATTATTCCTTTAATAATTACCCCACAAGCGCCGGAGTGCTCTTAATGCTTGGATGCTTTTTCACAGGAACTTATTTCCTTTGTTCGGCATTGAAAGAAAGCAAGGGCTGGAAAAAATATCAGGGAATCATATATATCGCAGGAATTGTTGCATTGGTACTTTATTTCTGGCAGTACGGATATCTGCACAGCTTATTTGGAATCGACCCGAAAACAGCATCCTTTCCATATCCATTTCCAAAAGCACTGAACAGCTTCAGTAAATTTACGGGAAGTGTGAAAGGCAGCTATAACAGTGTATTCGGATCGCTTGCAGCGATATTCTTCACAAGCGGCAGTACGATCCTGAATGATTCGATTATTTACAATGCCACCACAACGGTTTCAGCTATGCTGATCGGATTTGTACTTGGCGGAGCACTTGGATATTTCATCGCCATTATCGCTTCCTGCAGTGAAAAGTGGGGCAAAGGAATCCTTACAGTTTGTACCATACTGGTTTCCTTCCCGGTTGTTGCACTTGGACCGATTGTAAATCACTGGTTCCCGTCAAACAGCTACATGCTTTCATGGATCGCAAAAGTAATTGTTGTAACCATACTTTGTATGGCTGGCATGTCAGTTAATGCCTACAAGGGACTTACCGTAATGAAGCCTTTTACACTGGATCTGATGAGTATCTGCAATGCAGATGCAAAGACAACTCTAGTTAAGCTTCGGATACCAAATTCATTGCCGAATGTATTTACGGCACTTAAAACCAATTCAGCCACAGCACTTATGGGTGCCTTTGTTTGCGAGTTTTATTCCTTATCCAAGACCTTTGGAATCGGAATGATGTTTAACAATTACTGGAGTACAGCCAGATATCAGTCCTGGGCATATATCATCATGGCAATCATATTCGGACTGATTCTGTATCTGATCGTCGTAGCGGCAGAAAAGAAGACGATGGCCTGGTATGCAAGGTTAAAGAGAAAATGATGATATCAAAAAAAGAAGATATATAAGGAAAACACCTATATATATAAGAAAAAACGGAGGTAGATATTATGAAAAAAGTGATTGCAGTAGCTATGTGTACAGCACTCGGAATGTCGCTTGCGGCTTGCAGCACATCTTCTGAGTCCATTGAAACAGGAAGTTCATCTTCCACATCCGCAAGCAGCAGCGCATCTGCAAGCAGTACTTCGGAGTCATCCAGCAGTGCTTCAGCCAGCTCAAGCAGTAAGACAGATGGAGATCTTACACCGGTAACCATTCAGCTGAAATGGGTACAGCAGGCTCAGTTCATGGGTTATTATGCAGCAAAAGAGCTTGGCATTTACGAAGATTACGGTCTGGATGTAACAATTGTTCCGGGTGGCAGTGTTGATGTTTGCGATGAAGTTGATTCCGGAAGAGCTCAGTTCGGCGATGTCTGGGTATCAACTGCAATGAGTGCTATTTCAAATGGTTCAAATGTTATGTCAGTTGCCCAGTATTATCAGAATTCCGGTATGACACTTGTTTCACTTAAGGATACCGTTAAGGATGCAACAAAGGTAAGTGAAGGTGAGTCAACAGGAAACTGGGGCGGTGGAAATGAATATGAGATGCAGGCATATCTTGCAAGTCTTGGACTTCCGATTGACTATGTAACAGAGGATTACGATATGCAGCAGCTTCTTGATGGTGATATCACCTGGTCTTCCGCAATGACATATAACGAGATGGGTCTTTTATATGAAGGCGGACTTACAAAGGATGATATCAATGTAATCAAGATGGAAGATGAAGGCTTCGGAATGCTTGAGGACTGCCTGATCGTTGATACAGAGTGGGCTGAGCAGAATGAAGACACGGTTGTAAACTTCATTGAAGCTACCAACCTTGGCTGGGCATGGTGCCTTGAAAATCCTGCAGCAGCAGGCTCCCTTGTATTTAATGCAGAGGATACCTCAAATACAGTTTCTGAATACCATCAGCAGTTTGAAGCAAGTGAGGTCAGCAAGCTTGTAGCAGGAGACATAGTAACCATCGGAGATCGTTCTACATACAGCAAACTTGGTTACATGGATGCAGACAAGTATGAGCAGACATATGATATTTTCTCAGACTATACAGATATTTCAAACATCAGTGCAGACAGTTCCTATACAACATACTTCTATGACAAGGCTGTAGCGGATGAAAAATATCAGACAGCACTCGACAACTTCGATTCTTATACATGGGATAAGGATTTTGAAACACTCTACACAGAGTCATAATTTTGCTTGATCAGGCTGCCGCACGAAAGGAATGCGGCAGTCAGGTTCGAAATATTGGAGGAAACAGAAATGTATGATCTTGTAATAAAAAATGGAACAATCGTAACGCCAACAAGTTCTTTTAAAGCAGATCTTGCAGTGAAAGACGGAAAGATATGTGAATTAGCTGCATCCATAGATGCCGCGGCTAAAGAAACAGTAGATGCTTCCGGCAAGCTGGTTCTTCCCGGGGCAATAGATCCGCATACACACCTTGCAATGCCTTTTGGCGGCACTATATCGGCAGATGATTACTTTACGGGAACCAGGGCAGCCGTTTGCGGCGGCACAACCACAGTTTTTGACTTTGCGCTTCAGGATTTTGGTGAAAAGATGGTGGACACCGTAAAGCGAAGAGATGCACTTTGTGCACCGGATGCAGTTTGTGATTATGCTTTCCATGTAGGCGTTAAGGATGTAAGCGGAGAGCTCCTTGATTCAATGAAGGAATGTGTAGAATACGGAGTTCCGTCATTTAAAGTATTTATGGTATATGACTTCGGAGTTAAGGACGGAACATTTTTTAAGGTTCTTGAGAAGTCAAAGGAAATTGGAGCACTGATCGGTGTTCATGCAGAAAATAATGAGATGGTGAACATGCTGACAGAGGAGTTTATCAGTGAGGGAAAAACCTCTGCCTGGTACCATTATTTATCAAGACCGGAATGGGTCGAAGGTGAGGCAGATGAAAGGGCCATTGACTGGGCTAAGGCTGCAGGCGCAGAGCTTTACATTGTTCATCTTGCCAATGAACAGGGAATGAAGGCAGTTCAGAAGGCAAAATCAGAAGGATATCCGATCTATGCAGAGACCTGTCCGCAATATCTCTATTTCACATCGGATGTTTACAAAAGAGAGGACGGCAGAAACTTTGTATGTTCGCCGCCTATGAAAGGACAGGCAAGTCAGGATGCACTTTGGGAAGGAATTGAAAATGGATTTATAGACACGATTTCAACAGATCATTGTCCGTTCCAGCAGGCAGAAAAAGATTGGGGACTTAACGATTTCAGAAAGATTCCTAACGGATGTTCAGGAGTAGAAAACATGTATCCATACATGCTTTCTATGGCAAATTCGGGAAAAATCAGCTTTAATAAAGTTGTTGAAATATGCTGTGCCAATACAGCTGAATTATTTGGATGCACTACAAAGGGAAGCCTTGATATCGGAAAGGATGCAGATATTGTAATTTACGACAAGGACAAGGAGTTTACCATTCATCAGTCCAATATGCATTCCGCAGCAGACCATACGATCTGGGAAGGAGCAGAGCTTCACGGATATCCGGTACAGACCTACGTAAGAGGAAAGCTGGTATATGATAACGGGAAATTCCTGGGAGAAAGGGGCTTTGGAAAGCTCTTAAAGAGAGCTCCGAGACCGAAGAGGGATTAAACGCCATTTCATGGCGGAGATGAGAGGAGAAAATATATGCTGAAGATTAGAGAGGAAGCATCAAGATGTCTTTTGTGTGTGGATCCGCCATGCACGCAAAACTGCAAAAAAGGCCTTGATCCGGCGGCTATGGTTCGTTCGGTATGGTTTAAAAATGAAGAAAATGCAGCAATGCATATCGAGAAAAAAAGCTGTGCTGACTGCGAAGGTGACTGCGAGAGGGTCTGTATTCATTATGACAGTCCGATTAGGATAAGGCAGATGGCTGAGCTTTTAAAGGAAGCATCCGATCAGAAAATTGATCTTGGAATCACTTTTTGCGGTGTCAAATGTGAAAATCCATTTTTCCTTTCGTCTTCGGTAGTAGCATCTGGCTACGATATGTGCGCAAAGGCTCTTGAAATGGGATGGGCCGGAATTGTTTACAAAACAATCGGAAGATTTATGCCAAAGGAGGCATCGCCCAGGTTTGCATCTGCAGTGACAGATCACAATCATTTCGATGGCTTTCGAAACATTGAGCAGATTTCAGAGCATACCCTTGAATATGATATGGATGTCTTAAAAAGACTGAAGGAAAATTATCCGTCGAAGGTGATCGTTGCTTCCATCATGGGAAGCAGTGATGAAGAATGGGGAGAACTGGCAGAGCTTTGCAGCGATATCGGCTGCGACATGATAGAGTGCAATTTCTCCTGTCCCCATATGACAGCCAAGGGCCTTGGGGCAGATGTAGGAACAAATCCGCAGCTAGTAGCAAAATATACAGAACTTGTAAAGAAAAAAGCAAGGGTTCCAGTGCTTGCAAAGATGACTCCAAATATCACAAATATGGAGATCCCGGCAATGGCTGCAGTAAAGGCAGGAGCAGATGGCATTGCAGCGATAAATACCATTAAATCCATAACAGGCTTTGAGCTTTCCAATATGGAGCCGGAGCCGGCAGTCAGTGGAAAATCATCTGTTTCCGGATATTCGGGGAATGCGATTAAACCCATCGCTCTTCGTTTTATCTACGATATGGCAAGCTGCGAAGGGTTAAAAAATGTGCCGATTTCAGGTATGGGCGGAATTGAAAGCTGGCATGACGCAGCAGAATTTTTGGCACTGGGATGCAGCAATCTTCAGGTAACCACTGCAGTAATGCAGTATGGATACAGGATCATATATGATCTTATAAGTGGTCTTTCCGCTTTCCTTGCAAAGCAGGGCTATAAGAGCGTGGAAGAGTTTTCTGGAAGCGGCCTGAAGCATTTTGTAAATGCGGATGAACTGGATCGAAGTACCATTTCTTATCCTGTATTTGACAGAAAGAAATGCATTGGCTGCGGAAGATGCTATATAAGCTGTTATGACGGCGGGCATCAGGCAATTAAGTTTAATAAGGAAAGAATTCCTTATTTAATATCGGATAAATGTGTAGGCTGCCATATGTGCAGGCTGGTTTGTCCGACAGAAGCAATAGGCAAAAGCAAGCGAATTACAAAAAGAAAATAAAAAAGTGAAGGGAGCTGGTACCATGTTAGGTAAAACAGTTAATGAAAATCAGAAAAAATACGTTCTTCAGTCCTGGAATAAGCAGGCAAATTTAAATCCGATCCCGATCGAGAAGGCAGATAACATTTATCTTTATGACTATGACGGAAAACGTTATACCGATATGTCATCACTTCATGTAAATATGAATCTTGGCTACGGAAATAAGGAGATTAATGAAGCTATCAAAAACAAGATCGATCAGTATGCATTCATCAGTGAAGCATATGCAGATAAAGACAGAGGAGATCTTGCAAAGCTGATTGTAAGCCTTATGCCTGACAATATGGGAAAGGTCTTCTTTACAAATGCAGGAGCAGATGCAAATGAAAATGCCATCAAGATCGCAAGAATGTTTACCGGAAGACAGAAGATCTTTTCAAGATATCGTTCCTATCACGGATCAACCTTTGGAGCAGGAAATATCACTGGTGAGCCAAGAAGATATGCTCTTGAGCCAGGTATCCCAGGATTTGTGAAATTTATGGATCCGTATATGTACAGAGACAATCTTCCATTTGAGACAGAAGAGGAATGTACAGAATTTTATTTAAAGAAGCTGGAAGAGCAGATCAATTATGAAAATCCGGGAAATATTGCAGCTATCATAATGGAAACCATTACCGGAACAAACGGAATCATCATTCCGCCTAAGGGATACCTTCCGGGAGTTAGAAAGATCTGTGATAAATACGGAATCATGATGATCTGTGATGAGGTTATGGCCGGATGGTGCCGAACAGGAAAAATGTTTGCATTCCAGAATTTTGATGTAAAGCCTGACATTGTAACCTTTGCAAAGGGCGTTACCTGCGGCTATGTACAGCTTGGTGGTGTCTGTGTATCAAAAGAGATAGCAGCCTATTTCGATGATCATCTTCTTTCCTGCGGACTTACCTACAATGGACATCCTCTTGCATGTGCAGCAGGTGTTGCCTGCGTAAACTATTACATTGAGCATGATATTGCAGGACATGTAACAGAAGTAGGAAAGCACCTTGGAGAGCTTCTTGAGGCAATCAAGGCAAAACATCCATGTGTCGGAGATGTCAGATATATTGGTTTGTTTTCCAGCATAGAGCTTGTTAAGGATAGAGACACAAGAGAGGCACTTGTACCGTATGGCAGGGATCCGAAGGGAGTTATGCCAAAGATCTTAGGAATGCTGAAGGCAAAACAGTTTATGACCTTCGGACATGAAAACATGATTCTGATTGCACCTCCTTTGATCATCACAAATGAGCAGCTGGATGAAGAGCTGGCAAAGATGGATGAGGTACTGACGCAGGTAGATAAGATGATAGAGGATGGAGAAGTATGAGCAGATTATTCTTTGTGCCTCCTGTGACAATCACAGGAGGCGGAAGCCTTGCAGAAAATGCAGGCCGCATCATTTTTGGAAAAAAAGCGCTTATCATTACCGGTAAAACCGTAGTGAAGCAGGACTGCACAAAAGAATTGATAAAGACTCTGGAAGAAAAAAATGTAGCATACAGCATTTTTTCAGACATTACCGGAGAGCCGACAGATGTCATGATAAAAGAGGGCGCAAAGGCATACAAAGAAAATGCCTGTGATTTTATGATCGCCATCGGCGGCGGAAGTCCTATGGATTCCATGAAGGCGATTGCAGTACTTTTAAAATATCCGGAAAATAAGCTGAGGGATTTCATGGGAAAAGAAATCGAAGGACCGTTTGTACCGATGGTTGCAATACCGACTACAGCAGGAACAGGCTCTGAGGTTACCATGTTTACCGTTATTACAGATACAGAGACTGAGGTAAAGATGCTTCTTAAGGGAGCTGCCCTGATCCCGGATGTGGCTATTGTAGATCCAATGTTTTCAAAATCATCTCCAAAGTCCGTTACAGCAAATACAGGACTGGATGCTCTTACTCATGCAGTGGAAGCATATACATCAAAAAAGGCCCAGCCGCTTACAGATACTTTGGCAGTATCTGCAGTAAAGAGAATTATGAAATATCTGCCGCTTGCATATGCAAATGGAGAAGATGCCAAGGCAAGAGAAGAGATGGCGCTTGCAGCCTATGAAGCAGGCATCTGCATTACAAATTCTTCGGTTACACTGGTTCACGGAATGTCAAGACCAATTGGAGCACTCTTTCATGTACCGCACGGCCTGTCAAATGCAATGCTGCTGCCTACCTGTCTTGAATTTGCAGCAGACGGTATTTATTCAAAATTTGCAGATCTGGCAAGAGCAATCGGTGCGGCAGACAAGGAGGTATCCGATGAGGTTGCTGCAAAGACCTTTATCAAAAAGGTGAGAGAGCTTTGTGAAACATGCAATGTTCCGACTCTTGCGGAATATGGCATCAATAAGGAAGCGTTTTTATCAAAGGCAGAAAAGATGGCATCGGATGCGGTTACATCCGGTTCACCAGGAAATACAGTAAAAGAGGTTACTGAAACGGATTGCATCGAAATTTATAAAAAGCTTTGGAAGTAATATACAGGAGGACAAGGTTATGTATAGTTGTTCAGAAGCAAGAATGGAAGATAAAATAAAAACATTTTCAAAATATGGTGATGCAGGACACGGCGGCATCACAAGATACTCCATGTCAGCAGAGGCAATTCAGGCAAGAAATGAATTTAAAAAGAGAATGGAAGCAATCGGAGCATCGATAGAGATTGATGATGTAGGCGATATGTATGCAACTCTTGAAGGAACAGATCCGGATGCAAAGAGAATTGTTATGGGTTCTCACGTTGATTCTGTTAAGAATGGTGGGAATTACGATGGGATCCTTGGTGTAATGTCAGCAATGGAAGTTCTTGAGACAATTGCAGAATACAAGATTCCGCATAAGCATCCAATCACTGCTATGATCTGGACAAATGAGGAAGGCTCACTTTATCCGCCTGCAATGATGTGCTCCGGTATTGTCTGCTATGATTATCTTCCGGAGGACATCCGAAGCAAATTTAAATATGAAGATATGATGGCATCCAAGAGCATTCTTGATCCGACAAAGACCTTTGAGATGGCACTGAATGCATCCGGCTATAAGGGAGACAAGAAATACAGACTTTCACCGGAAAGATACATGTGCATGTTTGAGACTCATATCGAGCAGGGACCGATCCTTGAGGACAATGGAAATGACATCGGTGTGGTTGACTGTGTACTTGGAATGTTTAACTACAGATTGAAATTTTACGGACAGACAGTACATGCCGGAACCTTCCCAATGCCAAAGAGACATGATGCCTTCTTAGCTGCTGCAGAGGCTCTTTGCTATTTGCACAAAGAAATTGATGCACTCAACATTCCAGAGCTTGTATATACAACAGGAGAGGTTGTCTGCCATCCATGTGTACATACCTGCGTACCAGACTTCTTTGATTTCTCCTTCGATGCCCGTCACGAGGATCCGAAGATTCTGGAGAAGGTCCTTGAAATCGTTAAGAGCTGTGAGGACAAGAGCTGGGGCAATGGCTGCAGCTGCAAGGTAGAAAAGGCATGGAACAGAGATACTGTTTACTGGAACAAGGAGCTTGTTGGCTTCGTAAAGAAAGCAGCCGAGGAGAGTGGCGTAAGTCATCAGTACATTCACTCAGGTGCCGGTCACGATGCCCAGTTCTGTGCATATGTGATCCCGACAACTATGATCTTTGTTCAGTCAAAGGACGGACTCAGCCATTGTGAGCCGGAGTTTTCAAGCGTAAAGCATTGTACAGAGGGTGCAACCATTATGCTCAATGCAGTGCTGAAGGCAGATACGAAAACAGAGATTGAAAAATAAAAACGATTATTGCTGATTGGTCTGATTCATGTAATGCATGGATGCAATCATGAGGTAGATTTTTGTATCAAGCCTGGAAAGATCACAATCCAGAATTTCTTCTATGCGGTGGACTTTATAATGGACAGTATTTTTGTGGATAAACATTTTCTCAGAAATCTCTTTTATATGTCCATCGCATTTTAAATAGGTAGTAATGAAGTTAACATAGTCGGTGCCGCAGGCATGATCATATTCAATCAGGGGCAGCAGGTACTCTTCATGGATCTGATTCAGGACATCCTGATTTTCAAGGCCCAGGATGATTTTATAAAGGCCCATTTCATCGTAGCTGCTGATCCTCTTCGGAAGCTGATGAGAGAGCTTCATGGTCAGAATCTTCTGTGCCAGCAGATAGCTTTTTCGAAGACAGCGTATACTTTTTGTACTGCGTCCGATGCTGAAGGCATAGTTGTTTTCATCGTAGGGCATAAGAAAATGATGCATTTTCTCTTCGGTGTCTTTTGCGGATAGATTAGCAAAAACAACAATCACATCCGGACCGGAAACATAAGGAAAGATAAATTCACCGCTGCTTTCGGTTGTTTTAGCAATATGGCGGGAAATTTCCTCGGATGAAACAGGAGCCGTTCCACTTTGATCCATAGGATGCACAATGCAGACACAGTATTTCCAATTTCGAGAATAGCCCTTTTCTTCTATTTTATATTCATAAAGATCACGTCTTTCCGGAAAACGGATTGCATTTTCAAAAATAGCTTCCAGCTCAATGTCGCAGGAATACTCTTTTGCAGTAATGCTGTATACGGCCTGAAGCAATTCTTCTATATGAATGTGCCAGGGAACTGTAAAAAGAGGAAAATTGTATTTATTGCAAAAAAGAGAAAGCTTTTCAGGAATCTCCTTTATATAGGGACCAAGATTTACAACAAGAGCTGCGGCTTTGGCTTCAAAGCTGAATTTTGCGATTTCAAAAAGCTCATCGGTCTCTTCCAAGGCAACACCGGTGGTAAAAACAATGTCTTTTCCTTCGAGAAAAGCGGAAAAAGAAGGCTTTTCAATGATATGAGAGCAGGAAATGACATTTGCAAGTCCACCCTTTCCGGAAATAAGGGTTACTTCCTTTTCATTTACAGCTTTAAACCAATCAGAAACACGAGCTGGCATAGTTTCACCTCCAAAAAGAAAAAGGCAAGGAGCGAAAAGCGTCCTTGCCTTGTTATTTGCTAAATAATAGCAGAAAAATGAAATTTGTCAATTTCAACAGAATCGAAAAAAATTAATCAAACTGAAATCCCTTTAAAAGATCGCCGAGGTTCTGGCCAATTGCTTCGGAAGCAGGAAGTTTTACATTACGAAGCTCTTCTTCTTTTTTGGCTTCCTTTTCTTCCTCAAGAGCCTTCATAGAAAGACTGAGTTTTCCATCCTTTACACTTAAGACTTTTGCCTTTACAACATCGCCTTTTTTCAGTACATTGGCTGGATCCTGGATTCGTTTGCGGGAAATCTGGGAAACATGTACAAGACCGGTAATGTCATCATCAATTTTAACAAAAGCACCATATGGCTTTAAGGTCTCTACGGTTCCTTCCAGTACACTTCCAACCTCAATTGCAGCCAGTTTCGCTGCCTTCTGTGCATCAGCTGCCTCTTTTAAAACACTTTTTGCGGAAAGGATCAGGCGTTTGTTAGCCGGTTCAAGTTCGATGACACGAACGGTAAGTTCTTTATTAAGGTAATCATTCAGATCATCAACATGTGTAAGGGAAAGATGAGAAGCAGGAATAAAGCCTCTTAAGCCTTCCAGAGTGGCAATCACACCGCCCTTTGGAGCAATGCCGTCAACGGTGACGTTTAAAAGAGTTTTTTCTTCCATATACTGTGCACATTTATCCCAGCTTTCTGCATCAGCATCCTGAAAGGTTTCGAATGAAGAGTCGATAGCTTCTGAAAGCTCATCCATGGTGGTAATTTCTTCTGACATGTTGTTCTCCTTAAATGTAGATATTGATATTTTAGGGCAAGCCCCACTTAATAAGATATTGTATCATATTTGGAAAAGAAGAGAAAGAAAAATAAAGTTCGAAAGAAAAAAGCAGAAATGTTTAAAAATGAATGTTAAAAAACCTTTTGTGCAAAAGCACAAAGAAAAAACGAGGTTTTCAAACGATTTGTGCATATGAACTGAAAGTTTCGTCAAATGACTTGCAAAGGAAGACCGTGAGTGCTATAATTTCAGCGTTAAAACCGATAAGAAATATAGGAGGCTATGATTATGTCGTATGTTGATGAAGCACTCGCACGGGTTATTGAGAAAAATCCTGGTGAACCAGAATTCCATCAGGCTGTAAAAGAGGTATTAGAATCCCTCAGACCAGTGATCGAGCAGAACGAGGAGAAATACAGAAAACTCGCTATTTTAGAGCGTATCACTGAGCCGGACAGACAGTTTACATTCCGTGTTGCTTGGGTCGATGATAAGGGACAGACACAGGTGAACAGAGGATACCGTATCCAGTTTAACGATGCAATTGGACCGTACAAGGGCGGACTTAGACTTCATCCATCTGTTTACAGCGGAATTCTTAAATTCCTTGGATTTGAGCAGATCTTTAAAAACTCCCTTACAGGACTTCCAATTGGCGGTGCAAAGGGTGGTTCAGACTTTGATCCGAAGGGAAAATCAGACAGAGAGGTTATGGCTTTCTGCCAGGCTTTCATGAGCGAGCTTTACAAATATATCGGCAAGGATATCGACGTTCCTGCAGGTGATATCGGTACAGGCGCACGTGAGATCGGATATATGTTCGGACAGTACAAGAAGCTTACAAATCTCTATGAAGGAGTTTTAACTGGAAAAGGACTTTCCTATGGCGGTTCTCTTGCAAGAACACAGGCTACAGGATATGGACTTCTTTACCTTACAGAGGAGCTTCTGAAGATCAACGGAATTGACATTGCAGGAAAGACCTGCCTTGTATCCGGATCCGGAAATGTTGCAATTTATGCAATTGAGAAAGCACATCAGTTAGGTGCAAAAGTTGTTACCTGCTCTGATTCTAACGGCTGGGTTTACGATCCAGAAGGAATCGATGTTGCAGCTCTGAAAGAGATCAAAGAGGTAAATCGTGCTCGTCTGACAGAGTACAAGAAATATCGTCCAAACTCAGAGTATCATGAGGGCAGAGGCGTATGGTCAGTTAAGGCTGACATCGCACTTCCATGTGCTACACAGAATGAGCTTAACCTGGATGATGCAAAAGCACTTGTTGCAAACGGAGCAATTGCTGTTTGCGAGGGCGCAAATATGCCTACTACATTAGAAGCAACTCAGTATCTGCAGGCAAACGGTGTAATCTTTGCTCCTGGAAAGGCAGCAAATGCCGGTGGTGTTGCTACATCTGCACTGGAGATGTCTCAGAACTCCGAGAGACTGAGCTGGTCCTTCGAAGAAGTAGATGCAAAACTGAAAGACATCATGGTAAATATCACACGCAACATTTCTGCTACTGCTGAGAAATACGGCATGAAGGGAAATTATGTTGCAGGTGCAAACATTGCCGGATTTGAGAAGGTTGTTGACGCAATGATCGCTCAGGGCGTAAACTAATCAAATCAAACATAAGAGATCAGAGGACTGTCTTTTTGGCAGTCCTTTTTTTCTGTGTTTTCAGATAGAAGAAAGTCATTGTTGCAAAAAGTTTTTTTTGTTTACAAACAAGGAAAAATAGTGTATAGTAACTTCGGTATTTTGCGTAGTGATTAGGTGATGAATTACAGCACATTTTGTGTGGCGCTGGAGGTAAAAATGGAGCAATATGTCATAAAGGGAGGAAATCCTTTGACAGGTGAGGTTGAGATAAGCGGAGCGAAAAACGCAGCTCTTGCAATTTTAACTTCAGCTATCATGACAGACGAAGTCGCAACAGTGGAAAATATACCGGATGTCAGCGATATAAACGCTCTTTTGGGGGCCCTTTCTTATATTGGAGCAAGGGTAGAGAGGGTAAATCGTCATGAAGTGCGTATAAGCGGAGAAACAATTTCTTCTGTAAGTGTAGAATATGACTTTATTAAGAAGATTCGGGCATCTTATTATCTGCTCGGAGCGCTTCTTGGAAAATATAAAAGAGCAGAAGTTCCTCTTCCGGGAGGATGCAATATAGGAAGCCGTCCGATTGATCAGCATTTAAAGGGCTTTCGGGCTTTGGGAGCCAATGTACAGATCAGTCACGGCTGTATCATTGCGGAAGCAATGGATTTGCACGGAGCGCATATCTTTTTGGATATGGCTTCTGTGGGGGCAACCATTAACATTATGATGGCAGCAGCACTTGCTGATGGCAGAACCATCATTGAAAATGCTGCAAAGGAGCCGCATGTAGTAGATGCAGCGAATTTCCTGAACAGCATGGGGGCAAATATAAAGGGAGCGGGCACAGAAGTAATCCGTATAAAAGGAGTGGAAAAACTCCATAAAACATCCTATGCAGTTGTGCCGGATATGATCGAAGCAGGTACCTATATGGCAGCAATCGCAGCCACGGGCGGAGATGCGATCATAAAAAACGTAATTCCGAAGCATTTGGAGGCTACTTCCGCTAAGCTGAAGGAAAGCGGATGTATTGTGGAGGAGCACGGAGATGCAATCCGCGTAGTATCCGGAAAAAGACTGGGAAGAACTCAGATTAAAACACAGCCTTATCCAGGCTTTCCAACAGATATGCAGCCTCAGCTGGCAGCTGTTCTGGCTCTTGCAGAGGGAACCAGCATTGTAACAGAAAGCATATTTGAAAATCGTTTTAAGTATGCAGACGAGCTGATCCGTATGGGAGCAAACATTAAGGTGGAAGGAAATACCGCTATAATAGATGGAGTAGAGCTTCTTACCGGAGCAAGGGTTACCGCACCGGATCTCAGGGCGGGAGCGGCGCTTGTAATTGCCGGTCTTGCAGCAGAGGGAATTACCATAGTCGACGATATCGTATATATTCAAAGAGGATACGAAGACTTTGAACTGAAGCTGAGAAAGATGGGCGCCCAGATCGAAAAGGTCAGCAGCGAAAGAGAAATCCAGAAATTTAAACTTCGGGTGGGCTGATTTTCTGCTTTGGGACAAAATTAAAATTGTGTCCTAGAGGCGGATATTTAGTCTTGACTATAAAGTACTTTCCGTTTAATTTAATACGTGTTGTTTAAATGCATATTGTGTTCTCTTATTCAGAGTCGTGGAGGCAGATAGGGCCTGTGAAACGACGGCAACCTTCCGGAGCGGAAAGGTGCCAGCCTGAGCGAGATTTTCGAACAATAAGGGGACTTGATATTGACAAATATTAAGTCCGCGTTTTACGCGGACTTTTATAAGTTACCAAGCAAATTAATATATTTAAGAGGAGACTTCAATGGAAAAAAGATTATTTACTTCTGAGTCAGTAACAGAGGGACATCCGGATAAGATCTGTGATCAGATTTCCGATGCGATTCTTGATGCACTTTATGAGCAGGATCCAATGAGCCGTGTAGCATGCGAAACAGCAATCACAACCGGTTTTGCAGTAGTTATGGGTGAAATCACAACAAAAGCAGTTGTAGATTATCAGAAAATCGTTCGTGAGACAATCCGTGAAATCGGATATGATCGTGGTAAAAAAGGCTTTGACTGCGATACCTGCGGTGTGCTTGTTGCACTTGACAAGCAGTCTACAGATATTGCTATGGGAGTTGACAAGGCTCTTGAGGCAAAGGAAGGCGAGATGAAAGACGACCTTGATACAGGAGCAGGAGATCAGGGTATGATGTTCGGATATGCCTGCAATGAGACAGAGGAGTTAATGCCTTATCCAATCGCTCTTGCACATAAGCTTACAAGAAAGCTGACAGAGGTTCGTAAAAACGGAACACTTTCTTATTTAAGACCAGACGGAAAAAGCCAGGTTACAGTTCAGTACGATGAGAACAACAAACCGGTAAGACTGGATGCAGTTGTTATTTCTACACAGCACGGACCAGAGGTTTCTCAGGAACAGATTCATGAAGATATCAAGAAATATGTTTTAGATCCTGTTCTTCCGGCAGAGATGGTTGATGCTGATACAAAGATCTATATCAATCCTACAGGACGTTTCGTAATCGGAGGACCAAACGGAGATTCCGGTCTTACAGGACGCAAGATCATTGTAGACACCTACGGTGGATATGCTCGTCACGGCGGCGGCGCTTTCTCCGGAAAGGACTGCACAAAGGTAGACCGTTCCGCAGCTTATGCAGCTCGTTATGTTGCAAAGAACATTGTTGCAGCAGGACTTGCTGACAGATGTGAGCTTCAGCTTTCTTATGCAATCGGTGTAGCAGAGCCTACATCTGTACAGATTGATACATTCGGAACAGGAAAGCTTTCTGATGAAGAGCTTACAAAGATTGCTCGTAAGCACTTTGACCTTCGTCCGGCAGGCATTATCAAAATGCTTGATCTTAGAAGACCGATTTACAAGCAGACAGCAGCTTACGGTCATTTTGGCCGTCATGACATCGATCTTCCATGGGAGAAGATGGACAAGGTAGAAGAACTGAAAAAATATCTTGCATAAATAGTTAAGAAAAAGGCGTGGGATTTACCCTGCGCCTTTTTGTTAAAGGAGAAAAATGGAATTTCAAAATCTGATTGAATCAAGAAGAAGCATTCGTGTATATGATGAAAGCAAAAAGGTAAGCAGAGAAGAACTGGAGGAGCTTATTAAAGCAGCTACACTTGCTCCGTCATGGAAAAATTCACAGGTGTCCCGCTATTATGTGGCTGCATCCCAAGAGGCACAGGAAAAGGTAAGAAAAAATCTTGCCTCTTTCAATGACAACAATACAAAGGGAGCAGCTGCTCTTATTGTAGCAGCAATCGTAAAGGAGCGTTCCGGATACGAAAGAGACGGATCGGCATCCACAGAGCTTTGTCACAATGAATGGGGTGTTTTTGACAATGGACTGGCTTGTCAGAATCTGGTGCTGAAGGCTGCAGATATGGGTCTTGGCAGTCTGATCATGGGCATTCGTGATGCAGAGGGGATGAAAAAAGATCTTGAACTGCCGGATACAGAAATGATCACTGCAGTAATTGCAGTTGGGTATCCGAAAACAGAGGCGGTTATGCCAAAAAGAAAAGCAGTAGAGGATGTAGCGAAGTTCCTTTAAAAACACAAAAAAGCTCTTTCAGGCGGCAATTTTGCGGCTTGAAAGGGTCAAAAAAATTTTTTTGAAAAAAATTAAAAAAATGCTTGCATTTTTTAGGGTTCTCCCCTATAATAACCATTGTGCTTGAAACGCGCCCTTAGCTCAGTTGGTAGAGCAGTAGACTCTTAATCTATTTGTCCAGGGTTCGAGTCCCTGAGGGCGCATTAAGAAGAAATCTGTAAGGTTTAACCTTGCAGATTTTTTTTGTGCGAAAAAGGAGTTTAGCCTATTGAACTTTTACATTCAATTTACAAATTTCCACTTTTGACTTTTACAAGGCTCAAATAAAATGGGAACAGTCCAATTGGAAAAAGAATTGAATGAGGAGAGAGATTACTTATGAAAAAAAATGTTGCAGCTCTTGTAATGGGAGGAACTCTTGCATTTGGAGCAATCGCAGGGGGATGCGGTTCTTCAGCACAGACATCAGCATCATCAACTGAAAGCACAGCTACAGCAAGCGAAAGCACAAGCACAGCAAGTGACACAAGCGTGAACGGCGACACAGCGTCTTCCACAAAGGCACCGAAGTATGTGTTCTTATTTATCGGTGACGGAATGTCTTATCCACAGATCGAGAGTACAAATTACTATCTGACTGCTCTCGAAAACGGAACAAGCATGGGAAGCAAGGATGATGGAACAACTCTTAGCAAGAGCGAAGATGCGCTCAGCTTTTTAAGCTTTCCGGTTGTCGGAAGTGCACAGACCTATGACAGCACCTCCTTCTGCCCGGATTCAGCATCTACAGCTACTTCTATTTCAACCGGAAACAAAACCTACAGCGGAACCATCAATATGGATGAAACAGCAACTGTAAGCTATGAGACGATCACAGAGAAGCTTCGTGATCAGCTTGGCTATAAGATTGGTATTGTTTCCAGTGTAAACCTGAATCATGCTACACCGGCAGCCTTCTACTGCCACCAGGAAAGCAGATCCAATTACTATGAAATCGGTGAAGAGCTGATCGCAAGCAACTTTGATTATTTTGCAGGCGGCGGACTCTTAAAGACAACCGGCTCCGAAGGGGACAAAACAGACCTTTATGAGCTGGCAGAGGAAGCAGGCTATACTGTAGTAAAAACTCAGGCTGAAGCAGAGAAGGTTACTGCAGAGACAGGAAAGACCATCATTATCGATGAAAATCTTGCAGACAGTGATTCCATGAAATACGAGATCGACAGAGATGATGATGAATGGGCTCTTTCAGACTATGTGTCAAAAGGAATTGACTGTCTCTATGAGGACAATGATACCGGCTTCTTTATGATGGTAGAGGGCGGCAAGATCGACTGGGCCTGCCATGCAAATGATGCAGCATCTACTATGACAGATACACAGGCTCTCTCTGATGCAGTTGCAGAGGCTGTTGAGTTCTACAATGAGCATCCGGACGAAACATTGATCCTGGTAACAGGAGATCATGAGACCGGTGGTCTTACAATCGGTTATGCAGGTACAAATTACGATACCTTCCTTCAGAATCTGGAAAATCAGAAGATCAGCTTCCAGGCATTTGACGATGAATATGTTGAAAATTACAAGGAAAACAACACCAGCTTCGAAGATGTTATGAAGGATGTTACAGAGCTTTTCGGACTGGAGACAGAGGAGAGTGCTGGAACAGAGGCTGAGGATGGAGTAACAGAGGACAGTGCAGACAGCCATCCGACAGGTGTTACATCCGGAAACCTGGTACTTACAGACTATGAGCTTTCCAAGCTTCAGGCAGCTTATGAGAAAACCATGACTGCAACAGAGGACGAGGAGCAGACACAGGAAGAGTATGAGCTTTACGGATCTTATGAGCCATTGACCGTTACCATTACACATATCCTGAACAACAAATCAGGAATCAGCTTTACAAGCTACAGCCATACAGGACTTCCGGTTGCAGTCTTTGCAATGGGAGAAGGACAGGATGACTTCAGCGGTTACTATGATAACACAGAAATCTATGACAAAATGGCATCTCTTCTGGGGGTTGAATAAGAATGCGTAAAGGCAGCTTAGGAATCTTTCGCAAGATGTGGGGGTCACAGCCGGTTGGCTGGAGACCCCTTCTTATTGGTATTATTATTTTAGTGGTTTTACTGCTGCTTCCTACCGGCTATGAGGATGCACAGATCTATCAGGGAACGGATAAGGTAAAGGCAGAGGTAATAGAGGTAGATGACTCAGCTATTCACGACACTGGACTCATTCGCTCCGGCGAACAGGTATGTACTGTTTTAATAAAAGAAGGAAAATTTAAGGGTCAGAGTACAGAGGCAACAAATCTCTTATCCGGAAGTCTTTCTCAGGATAAAGAGTTTTCCGTGGGAGATTCTGCACTTGTAGTTGTAAGCTATCAGGGAGATGAGATCAGTTCCGTTACCATGATTGACCATTACCGTTTGAACTGGGAAATTTTTCTGATCGTAATATTTGCGGTATTTCTTTTCCTTTTTGCAGGTCCGGGTGGAATTCGTGCTCTTTTATCATTCATTATTACCGTCCTCGCCCTTTGGAAGATTCTGATACCGGTATGTCTAAAAGGCGGAGATGCAATCCTATGCGGCCTCTTGATTGTAGCAGGTCTGACGGTAATCATTATATTGTTCGTTTATGGATTTGAAAAAAGAAGTTTTGTCTCCATAGCCGGAAGTATGCTTGGAGTCGTTACAGCATGTATATTGGGAATGCTCTTTACTTCCGCATTGAATATACACGGTGCCATTATGTCAGACAGTGAGTCCCTGCTTTACTCCGGGTATCAGGACTTGAATCTTACCAGAATTTTTATGGCCAGCATTTTTATCGGTGCTTCCGGAGCAATGATGGATCTGGCGGTAGACATTACCAGTGGAATTAGTGAAGTCGTAAGGAAAAAACCGGATATCGGAAGATGGGAGGCAGTTGGAAGCGGCATGAGAATCGGACAGGCTGCCATGGGAACAATGACAACAACACTCCTTCTGGCTTATGCAGGAAGCTGCATTACCCAGCTGATGGTCTTTATGGCCCAGGGAACACCAATCATCAATATTTTGAATTATAAGTATGTTTCCAGCGAAATTCTGCAGACCCTGGTGGGATCCTTTGCTCTGGTAACCGTAGCTCCCTTTACAGCGATTATCGGCGGGATTTTCCTGACAGGAAATAAAAAAGACGTGAAAAAAGCAGATTAAAGGAGATCTTCTAAAGTTAAATGATCCAGCATATGAATAAAAGAGGGAAGATCTTCGGGACGGTAAGCCGCACAGGCACAGCAGAAGTCTTTCGAAAGATGGTATTCTTTGTAGTAGAGCAGCTTTTGTTCTTCTTCTGTATGAACCAAAAGCTCAGGAGAGGAAAAATCGATACAAAAACTGTTTAGGGGCAGAGAAAGCCCGCGGCCCAAAGTCTTTAATGTACTTTCTTTAATGGTCCAGAAGCGATAAAAGCTTCTGGCCTTTTCTTTTTCATCCGAAATCGAATCCAGGTAGTTGGCTTCTTCTTTACAGAAACGTTTTTTGGCAATGGCATAGACCGGATCAGAGACGGACTCTATGTCGCATCCGATCTCAGAAGAAGAAAGAAGGCACATCACCTCACTGTTAGAGTGAGAAAGATTAAAATAAAAGGGATTATCCTTAAAATAAGGTTTACCGTAGGAATGAAAAAGAATCTGCGGAAATGGACGCTTTTGACCGGCTTCTTTTAAAGCATAGCAAAGAAGAAGACCTGCACCAAGGGAGCAGATTTGATCTTCCGGCCGCTTACAGGAAAGAATAGAAGTCCTTCTTTTTTCGGAAAGAAAAGGAAGAAGGGAATCCCAAAGTTCAAAATCCTTTAAAAAGTCAGTTTTTAAAATATAGGCACTTGTTTTTTCCATTTTGTAAAGATCCTTTTAGTGAAGCAGATAATTTTCGATGGCAAAAGCACAGCCGTCATGGTCACAGTCTGGAACAATCACATCGCTGACAGCCTTTACAGCATCGGTTGCGTTTTCCATGGCAAGGGCCAGACCGGCAGCCTGGAGCATTTCAATGTCGTTTCCGCTGTCCCCGACGGCAATGACCTCGGAAAGAGGAATATGTAAGCTGCTGCAAAGCATCTTAAGTCCGCTGGCCTTGCTGACACCTGCAGCGGTAAGCTCAACGCTGTTTCCCTCTGCGCTGGCAATGGTAAGATCACAGGGAATCAATTTTTCAGAATAGTATTTTTGAATAGCCGGAGTGGAAGCATACAAGTTTATCTTTTCAACTGAGCGTGGACTGGCTTCAAAATATTGAAAAATATCGTCGATCTTAGTGGTAACCTGATCAAACATTTCCTGATGACGTCCCATGGCATAGAAGGCCATTTTACAGGCTTTCTCTCTTTCCACAATGGAATCAACGGAAAGAAAATGCACCATAACCTGTTCATCGTCCCTGGCGGCAGATAGGATCTGCGCTACCTTGTCTGCCGGAATCGGATTGCTGTCGATGACTTTTTGCTCCTTTACATCGTAGGCAAGAGCCCCGTTGCAGCAGATCACATATCGAAGATTTGGAATCAGTGAAAAATATTTTTTTAACTCCGGAAGACAGCGTCCGGTGGAAAGGACAACTTCCTTTCCAATAGAAAAGGCGGCAGCTATTTTAGAGAGTGTATTGTCAGAAATTTCATGGACAGAGTTTAAAAGGGTTCCGTCCATATCCAGTGCAATCAGCTTGTAGTTCATGAAAAACCTCCTTGTAAATCGTCAAAATTATAGCATAAAGGAAAAAGACAGGACAAGAAGAAGCAGAAAGAAACTGCTTTTAAATTGCTATGTTTTCAAAAATATGCATATTATGCATAAAATGCAGTAATATACAGAAAAATACAGAATATTTATTCAGATTTTCCCTTGATATTGTAAGTAAATAAGAATATAATAACCGGCATGATGTAACATAAGGGAGATAGCATATGGCTAAGATATTTATAGACGGAAGTGCTGGAACAACGGGGCTTCGGATTCACGAAAGACTGAAGGAGAGAGATGATCTTGAACTGATCATTCTTCCGGACGAGATCAGAAAAGATAATGCAGCGAGGGCGAAGGCTCTGGATGAGGCAGACATAGCATTTCTTTGTCTTCCAGATCAGGCAGCGATAGAGGCAGTGAGCTTAAGCTCAAATCCGAATACAGCGATTATAGATACCTCTACTGCACACAGAACAGCACAGGGCTGGACCTATGGTTTTCCGGAGCTGATCGGAAAAGAAAAAATAAAGAATTCTAAGAGAATCGCAAATCCTGGTTGTCACGCCAGCGGCTTTGTTGCACTTGTGACACCTCTTGTAAGAGCCGGAATTTTGAATAAGGATGCTCTTTTAACCTGCTTTTCGCTCACCGGTTATTCCGGAGGCGGAAAAAAGATGATCGCAGACTATGAAGGACAGGAGCGCTCTGCATTGCTGAAGGGACCAAGACAGTATGGACTGACCCAGCAGCACAAACACTTAAAGGAAATGGTATACATTTCAAAACTGGAATCTGCACCTGCTTTTTGCCCGATCGTCGGAGACTTTTACAGCGGTATGGAAGTAACTGTACCGGTATTTGCAAAGGATCTGAAGGGAAACAGTTCAGATATTAAAGAAGTTTATAAAGAATGCTATACAGGAAGTCTGGTACATTTCGAGGAAGAAGCAGATGAGAATGGATTTTTATCAGCAGCTGCTTTCTCCGGAAGAGATGATATGCAGATTTGTGTATCCGGCAACGAAGAAAGAATTCTGCTGGTAGCCCGATTTGATAATCTGGGCAAGGGAGCATCCGGCTCCGCAATTCAGAATATGAACATTCTGCTGGGACTGAATGAATCCTACGGACTGGTAAAATAATTCAGGAAAGGACAAAAAGATGAAAATAATTTCAGGCGGTGTATGTGCCGCAAAGGGATATAAGGCAGCCGGTATACGGTGTGGCATTCGGGCCGGTCATACAGACAAGGATCTGGCGATTGTTGTAAGCGACGTTAAGGCGAGTGCAGCAGCAGTATATACAAGTAATCTGGTAAAGGGAGCTCCGAACATTGTTACGAAGAGCCACCTGACAGACGGAAAAGCACAGGCAATCATCTGCAACAGTGGAAATGCCAATACCTGCAATGCAAACGGAATCGAAATTGCAGAGGCTATGAGCAAGCTTGTAGCAGATCAATTTGGCATTGATGCGAAAGACGTAGTTGTTGCATCTACCGGAGTGATCGGACAGCCTTTAAATCTTGACCCGATCGCAAAGGGAATCCCGGTTCTGGCAGAGCAGCTTTCCTATGAAGGAAATAATGAAGCTGCAGAGGCTATTATGACAACCGATACCATAAACAAGCAGGTTGCAGTAGAATTCGAGCTCGGCGGAAAGGTTTGCCGTATGGGTGGTATGGCAAAGGGAAGCGGAATGATTCATCCAAATCTTGCCACAATGCTTGTCTTCATTACAACGGATGCAGCAATTTCATCTGAAATGTTGGATAAGGCACTGCATACAGACATTGCAGATACCTTCAACATGGTAAGCGTTGATGGAGATACCTCTACCAACGACATGGTTACCGTATTGGCAAACGGCTTGGCAGGAAATGAAGAGATTACCCAGGAAAACGAGGATTTTGCGGTATTTATGAAGGCACTGAACAGCTTGAATATCCAGCTGTGCAGAATGATAGCCGGAGACGGAGAGGGAGCAACAAAGCTTCTGGAGTGCAAGGTAGACGGTGCCGCAGATGAAAAGACAGCAAAGACGGTTGCAAAGAGTGTAATTTGCTCTTCTCTTACCAAAGCAGCTATGTTCGGAGCAGATGCAAACTGGGGCCGTGTACTGTGCGCCATCGGTTATTCCGGTGCAAATGTAGACGTTTCAAAGATCGATGTCAGCTTTCAGTCTGCAAAGGGTCTTCTTCCGGTATGTAAAAATGGTGCAGGAATTGAATTTTCTGAGGAAAAAGCAAAAGAAATCCTTCTGGAGGATGAAATCGACATTCTGGTTTCTCTTAACAGCGGAGAAGCAAAGGCTGCAGCATGGGGCTGTGATCTGACCTATGATTATGTGAAAATCAATGGAGATTATCGTACCTGATAAAAGAGTAGAAAATAAATTCGAAGGGGAGTAAAAATGAAAGTACATAATGATGCATTTTCCAATCCACTGCGTGCGGAAGTCCTTACCCAGGCGCTGCCATACATTAAACGGTATGTTGGAAAAATTGTTGTAATTAAATATGGTGGCAATGCCATGGAAAATGAAGAACTGAAAAAACAGGTAATGCATGATATGGTATTGCTTTGGCTTATTGGTGTAAAGGTTGTTCTGGTTCACGGAGGCGGTCCGGATGTTTCAAAGGCGATGGAGCAGCTTGGCAAGGAACCTCAGTTTATCGATGGCCTTAGGGTGACAGACAAGGAAACAATGGACATTGCACAGATGGTTCTGGCAGGAAAGGTAAACAAAACCCTGGTAAACATGCTGGAGGCTGAGGGCGGCAATGCCATGGGCATTTCCGGTATGGACGGCCGTCTCATCGAGGCAAAGGTAAAAGATGAAAAGTTAGGATATGTAGGCGAGATTACGAAGATCAACATTCAGCCGGTGCTGGATTTGCTGGATAAAGGATATATCCCGGTAGTTTCCACAATCGGATGTGATAGCGAGGGAAATGCCTACAATATCAACGGAGATACGGCAGCAGCTTACATTGCGGGAGCTCTTGGTGCAAAACGTTTGATCATGATGACAAATGTGGATGGCCTTTTGGAAGACAAGGATGATCCAAACACCCTGATTACAGACATTACCGTCAGCGAGGCAATTTCCCTGAGAAAGAAGGGAATTATTAATGGCGGAATGATTCCAAAGGTAGAATGCTGCATTAATGCCATTGTATCCGGTGTACGCAGAGTCGTTATTATAAACGGAACGATACCTCATGCAATTTTGATGGAGCTTTTAACGGACGAGGGAGTCGGTACAATGGTGAAGGGAGATAAGGAAGATGAGTAAGCTTCAGGAAATCGATAAGAAATATATAGCAAATACATACGCACGCTTCCCGGTGGACATTGTAAAGGGAAAAGGCTCTGTTCTGGTGGATGCACAGGGCAAGGAATACATTGACCTGGGTTCCGGAATTGGTGTAACAGCTTTCGGAATCAACGATGAAGAATGGAAAAATGCTGTAATTGAACAGCTTGGAAAGGTACAGCATACATCAAATCTGTATTATACAGATCCATGTGCAAGGCTGGCTCAGCTTCTTTGCCAGCGTACCGGAATGAAAAAGGTATTTTTCGGAAATTCCGGTGCAGAGGCAAATGAGTGTGCCATTAAGACAGCAAGAAAATATGCAGCTCAGAAGAAGGGAGCAGAGTATTCAACGATCATTACTCTGAAAAACAGCTTTCACGGAAGAACATTAACAACACTGGCTGCAACCGGACAGGATCATTATCATGAGCTTTTCCAGCCGCTGACTCCTGGATTTGCCTATGCACAGCCAGGTGATCTGGAAGGCTTTCAGAAGCTGGCTAAGGAGACAAAGGCAGCAGGCGTTTTGATGGAATGCATCCAGGGCGAAGGCGGCGTTAATGTAATAGACAAGGCTTTTGTAGAGGGAGTTGCAAAGTTCTGCAAGCAGGAAGACATTCTTCTTATGATCGATGAGGTACAGACCGGAAACGGAAGAAGCGGAAAGCTGTATTCTTACATGAATTATGGAATTGAGCCGGATGTGGTTACAACTGCAAAGGGAATCGGCGGAGGACTTCCTCTGGGAGTCTGCATGCTGGGTGAAAAGGCTCAGGATGTATTCACACCTGGAGATCATGGTTCTACCTTTGGTGGAAATCCGGTTTGCTGTGCAGGAGCCTACAGCATTCTTCAGCGCCTGGACGATGCATTTTTAGCGGACGTAGAGAAAAAGAGCAACTATGTCTTTAAAGCCCTGGAAGGAGCAAAGGGAATCGATGCCGTATGTGGTATGGGTCTTATGATTGGCATAAAAACACAGAAGCCGGCAGGCGAGGTTGTGAAAAAATGCATTGAAAAGGGAGTGCTCTGCCTTACAGCGAAAGACAAGGTAAGACTTCTTCCGGCACTGAACATACCGGATGAGCTTTTAGAAAAGGCAATCAATGTGATCAAGGAAGTTGCAGGAGAATGATATGCAGACATGGAAAGCCGGCAACATGCTTTATCCGGTTCCGGCAGTGATGGTAAGCTGCTGCGACAGGAAAGGAAATACAAACATATTTACGGTTGCGTGGACGGGAACAGTGTGCAGTGACCCGGCAATGGTTTATATATCTGTAAGAGAATCCAGACATTCCTATCATATGCTGAAGGAAAGCGGAGAGTTTGTAATCAATCTGACGACGGAAAAATTGGCCTGGGCTACGGATTTTGCAGGAGTAAGATCCGGAAGGGATGTAGACAAGTGGGCTGCATGCAAGCTAACGAAAGGAAAGGCAACCAAGGTAAAGGCTCCTTTGATCAAGGAAAGCCCGGTAAATATTGAATGCAAAGTTACGAAGATGATTCCACTTGGTTCACATGTTATGTTCCTGGCAGAGGTATTGGCTGTGGATGTGGATGAACGCTATCTGGACAAAAAGGGAAGTCTGAATCTGAAGGCGGCAGGACTGATGGCCTATTCGCATGGCCGTTATTACAGTCTGGGAAAGCAGCTTGGAAAATTTGGTTTTTCCGTAAAAAAACAATAATCGCACATTTATCAAATTGAAGGATTTGACGATAGAAGAAGCCGGTGCATGTTTCCGAACAGGAAGCAAGGCACCGGCCTCTTTGTGTTTTTGAAAATCAGATTTTGTGAGCCAGAAGATCCGTGATCAGGGTACGGGCAGCTGTGCTTTCCGGCTTTCTGGTATCTTGTATCAGGACAATGTTTCTGGAAGGGATTTCTTCATAAAGATCGATCTTGTAGATTTCCTCCTTGCGGAGTTCTTCCCGTACAAAATCCTCTGGAAGAAAACCAAGACCAAGATCATATTTTACCATTGGAAGAACCTGATTAATGGTAGTAGTCTCAGTGTCCACACGAATGGAGATACCATTGTTTAAGTAGAACTGGTTAAAAAAGGCATAAGACATGGTATTGCGCTCCAGCATAATAAGCGGATACTCGGTAAGGTCAGCAAGATGCTGCTTGCTTTCTGCCAGATGTTTAAAGGCAGGACCGCACACCATAATGTTATTGACTTTTGTCAGCTCTGTTAGCTGCATATGTTTCATGATGTTGGCCGGGGAGGTTACAACTACAAAATCCACGGTTCCGCGGTCAAGGGATTCCAGTGCAACCGGTGTTGACTGGTCGGTAATGTTGATGCGGATATTCGGGTAAATCTTGCGGAAATTACGCAGCTTTTCCAGAAGAAGAAGGGCAATCGCTGTTTCGTTGGCACCGATTGTAATGCTTCCGAATTCCAGATTGGACTGATTCATAATTTCGGTTTCTGCTTTCTGAAGCTGCTTGTGGGCAATTTCCACTCTGGAAAAAAGCTGTTCGCCTTCCGGAGTGAGAGTTACTCCTTTATGAGTTCTTAAAAAGAGCTTGCAGCCAAAGGCATCTTCCAGTTTATTGATAATACGGGTGATGTTTGGTTGGTTCTGAAAAAGAACATTGGCAGCTTTGGTAAAGCTCTTGTATTTTGCGGCATAGTAAAAAACGCGGTAATACTCATAATTTATATTCATTTGTCACCTCTGAGAAAATTTATAAATTCATTTTAAAATAAGAAAAGCTTCATGTCAATAAGGAATAACGAGTATTTGAATTATACATTTCACAGATGACTTAAGTTCTAATATAATAACACCCGTAAAAGTTAAATCGACCTTACCCTTACCCTTACTTTTACTTTTGTATGCTTGCATCAAACAAAAGGACGCCATTCTTTTGCAAAACGCATACAGTATACCTTGATTTAATAATCTAAAGGATTCGGAAGCTGCTGTGAATGATGAAAAGAAGGAGACATCATTCATGGCACAATCGGATCCAGTTTGGCTTTCACTGCGGTGAAGGTTTTTTTTTGCCCTGAACCATTCCTTATATATATATCAAACAATTATAAAATATATATCTTTATTTTTAATTTGCAAGTGATTTCTAAAAATTTTCTGTAAGGTTTTTTCTTTCCGGGGAAATTTTACACCGACGTTAAAGATATAGATATGTTCGGAATTATTCGAATATGAAATATCAGAAAGAAAGATGCGAAAAGTGGGAGATTTCGGCTTGAATTTAAAGCATTATAATGATAATATCTCTCTCAGAGAGATTGAAAATAAATTAACAAAGTACAATATTAAGAGAAAGGGCATGTGCAGCAAAGTAAGGTAAGCGCACAGAGATGGGAGAACATGTATAAAATACTAAGTGCAGACAAACTGACATTTAACATCTATCGTATGGTAGTGGAAGCACCCCGTGTAGCAGAGCATTGTCAGCCAGGACAGTTCCTTATCGTTAAGGAAGATGAAGAGGGAGAAAGAATTCCTCTTACAATCTGTGACTATGACAGAGAAGCAGGAACAGTTACAATCGTATTCCAGCCAATCGGTTATTCTACTACAAAGATGTCAAGACTTCAGGCAGGTGACAGCTTCATGGACGTGGTAGGACCACTTGGACGTCCATCCGAACTGATCGATGAGGATATTGAAGAATTAAAGAAGAAAAACATTATCTTCATCGCCGGCGGCGTTGGAACAGCACCGGTGTATCCTCAGGTAAAATGGCTCCATGAGCATGGAGTAGAGGCAGATGTAATCATTGGTGCAAAGAGCAAGGATTTTGTCATCCTGGAAGAGGATTTTAAGAAAGTTTGTAATCTTTATGTTACAACAGATGACGGCTCTTATCAGAGAAAGGGAATGGTTACCCAGTGTCTGTCAGATCTTGTGGCAGATGGAAAGAAATATGACATTTGTGTTGCAATCGGACCGATGATCATGATGAAGTTCGTTTGCAAGCTCACCAAAGAACTTGGAATTCCAACCATCGTCAGCATGAACCCGATCATGGTAGACGGAACAGGTATGTGTGGAGCATGCCGTCTTATGGTCGGAGGCGAGGTTAAATTTGCATGTGTAGACGGACCGGAATTTGATGGTCATCTTGTAGATTTTGATCAGGCAATGAAACGCCAGAGAATGTATGCTACAGAAGAAGGA